>JAVEDQ010000358.1 GCA_030840885.1 Frankiaceae bacterium | reverse complement strand
TCGACGTCCAGCGCGATCGATCCGGCGATCTGCAGGTTCAGGCCGGTCGCGGTGATGATGATGTCGGCCTCGAGAGTCTGACCGCTCTCGAGGGCGATACCGGTCTCCGTGAAGGTCGCGATCCGGTCGGTCACGACCGAGGCGGTGCCCTGCTTGATGGCCTGGAACAGGTCGGCGTTCGGAACGGCGCACAGGCGCTGGTCCCACGGGTTGTACGGCGGGTTGAAGTGCTCGTCGACCGGATAGCCCTCGGGCAGGTACTTGACGTTCTGAGCGCGGATGATCTTCCGGGCCTGGTCGGGAAACCGCTGGCAGAACTTCCAGACCAGGCGCTGCTGGGCGATGTTCTTGCGGCGGATCAGGGCGTACGCCCGCTCTTCGCCGAAGGTCTTGCGCAGCCGGTTGGCCAGCGCATCCTCCTTGGGCACCGGCATGACGTAAGTGGGCGTCCGCTGCAGCATCGTCACGTGCGCCGCGGTCTCGGCCAGCGCTGGGACGAGCGTCACGGCGGTCGCGCCGCTGCCGATGACGACGACGCGCTTCCCGGCGAAGTCGAGGTCCTCGGGCCAGAGCTGCGGATGCACGATCTGACCGCGGAACCGCTCCCGGCCCTCGAAGTGCGGGGTGAAGCCTTCGTCGTAGCGGTAGTAGCCGCTGGCGCAGAACAGCCAGCCCGCGGTCAGCTGCTCGCGGGCCGGGGTGGTGTCGATGTCGCCGTCGGCTCCGGTCTCGCCGTCGGTGCGCTCGATCTCGACCGTCCAGCGGGCGTCGTCGCTGGACCAGGATGCCGCCACCACCTTGCGGTGGTAGCGGATGTGGTCGTCCAGCCCGTTCTCGCTGGCCGTCTCGCGCAGGTAGTCCAGGATGCGGGGCGCGGACGCGATCGACTCCTTGTCGACCCACGGCTTGAACTCGTAGCCGAAGGTGTGGAGGTCGGAGTCCGACCGGATGCCCGGGTACCGGAACAGGTCCCAGGTGCCGCCGGAGGCCCCGCGCGCCTCGAGGATCGCGAAGCTCTTCGACGGGTGCTCGGTGCGCAGGTAGCGCCCGGCGCCGATGCCGGAAATGCCGGAGCCGACGACGAGGACGTCGACGTGCTCGACAGCCTGCTCGATGACCTGGGCGGTGCTGCTCATGCGAACTCCAACAGGCGAGGGTGACCGACGACGAGCGACGCGCGCGTCCTGCTCCACGATGCGTGACCGCGGGTCCGTTGGCCCGGAAGTGCACGCGAGATCATGTCGGTGCGGTACTTCCCTGTTTGCGCCCACTCGGACATGAGGGACGCTGCCTTGCCCGCGGCATGCGTCAGCGCTGCGGCAGCGTCCCCACCACGAGGTCGGAGATGACCTTGTAGCCCGGCGTCCGCGGGTGGATGTCGCCGAACTCGCAGTAGTACGTCAGCGTGCAGACCTTGGCCACGGCGTCCGGGATGGTCCCGTACGGCGGCAGGTCGGTGGTCTGCGTCAACGGCTCGTAGGCCCCCGTCGCCTCCGTCACGTCGACGAGCTCGCCTCCGACCTTCTCGTACTCCGCCTTCAGCGCCGGGTTGATCACCGCCTTGAAGGCGACGACCGACAGCTCCGCGAGGTTCTTGCGCTGCGGGTCGTCCGAGAGGTATTCGCCGAGGATGATGTCGGGGTAGGTGATGCCGACGATGCGGGTGTCCGGCCCGGCCGCGTCCCGCAACCGCTTGAGTGCCTGGCCGAGGTTGGCCTTGATGGTCGCCGCCGTCGTGGTCACGCACGCGACCGGGTCGGTGGCGATCGAACATGCGGTGACGTCGTTGCCGCCGATCGAGACCGTCAGCAGCGCCACCCGGCCGGGATGGGCGCGGAGGAAGGCCTCGGCCGCATCGATCTGCGTGCTCGCGTCGTAGGGCGAGGCGCCGGGGCCGAGGTGTTCCGGCCTGCAGCCACGCTGCTGCAGCAGTGATGTCGTGGTCGCGCCGCCACAGCCGAAGTTGGTCAGCGTGAGGTCGTAGCCCTTGGCCTTCGCGGCGTCGACCACCTGGTAGGCGAAGCCGTTGCGGTTCGTGAATCCGACGTTGGGTCCGGTGGCCTGGTAGCCGGCGGCGTAGGAGTCGCCGACCGAGACGTAGAGCTGGTTCGGGGCGCCGGTCGGCGACGGGGCCGGGGTGCTCGGCGCGGGAGCGGCGGTCGGCGACGTCGCCGCACTGCTCCCACCGCAGCCGACCAGCAGCGCGGTCAAAGCTGCGGCACCGGCAGCGATCAGACTTCGTCGTCCCACGAACGGAGCGTACGGCGCGTTGAACTGCGCAGAAACGAAGTCATCCCTGCCCGTCCGGCAGGCGGCCCACCGCCGTCGCCGTCGGGGGAGTGGTTGCCGCCGCGGACGGGGTGGCCGCGGTGGCGGGCTTGTCGTACCAGTGCCGGGTCTTCCACACGCGCCAGGCGTTGCACGGGCCGCCGTAGCGCTGCCCGATGTAGTTCAGTCCCCAGCGGATCTGGGTCGCCGGGTTGCTGATCCAGTCGCGGCCGGCCGCCGCCATCCGCTTCGCAGGCAGAGCCTGCGGGATGCCGTAGGCGCCGCTCGCGGGGTTGTAGGCGAAGACGTTCCAGCTGCTCTCGGCCTGCCAGAGGTCGACGAGGCACTGCGCCTGATGCGCCCAACCCCGGGCAACGAGCTGCTGCCACGCGATGCGCTTGGCCGTCATGACGCCATTGGGCGTGGGCGGCGGTCCGCACGCAGTCCCGAGCGCGACGACGAGCGTCAACCCGGCGGCGGCGAGCAAGGCGGTCCACCGACGGCGCGCGCGAACGACCAGCAGCATCCTGCACCTCCGACCATCCGTGGTCCTGCTCCGCCGAACGGCGGTGCGTTCTCGGCTGATCGGCCGCGTAAGGGCCGTCGGAGACACCGTTCCGGGGCTCAAGTCGGGGCGAGCTCCCGACGGGCGGCACCCCTGGCGTCACGATCGGGCCACAGGCGCCACGCGGGTGGCGTGTCGCGGTAGCTCGTTTGCTCATCTGTACGACGTGGCCTGCACACTGAGGCCAACAGCGGTGAGGGAGCGTGATGTCGTGGGCGGCCGAGGCTGGCGGGCGAACGTCACGGCGATGCCGTTCCTCGCGCCGGCGCTGGTCTTCCTGGTGGTGTTCCTGCTCGCGCCCACCCTGCTGAGCATCTTCTGGGGCGGCACCGACAAGTCGCTGACCACCAGCCACTTCCAGTGGACCGGCCTGGCGAACGTGCGGGAGGCCCTCGGCGACGACCAGGTCGCCAAGGCCACGAGAAACACGCTGCTGGTCGTGCTGGTCAGCGTGCCGCTGTCGATCGCGATCGCGATCGGCCTCGCCTCCCTGGTCAGCCGCATCACCCGCGGGCGCGCCGTGGTGCGTCTGCTGCTTTTCCTGCCCGTGACCGCGAACCTCGTCGCGATGTCGGTCGTCTTCCAGTACGTCTTCTCGCCGGACAGCACCGGGCTCGCGAACAACTTCCTGTCGGTGTTCGGCGTGGCCCCGATCGACTGGTTGGGTTCACCGACGACCGCGCTGCTGGTGGTGGGCTCCGTCGGGTTGTGGCGCCTCACCAGCCTCGTGTTCGTGCTCTACCTCGCCGGCTTCACCGCCATCCCGGGTTCGGTCGACGAGGCCGCCGAGGTCGACGGGGTGCGGGGCTGGGTCCGCTTCCGGAAGATCACCTGGCCGCTGCTCGCACCCACGACGGTCTTCGCGGCGGTTGTCGGCGCGGTGCTCAGCCTGCAGACCTTCGAGACCGTGGCCGTGCTGACCCAGGGTGGTCCCAACGGGGCCAGCGAGACGCTGGTCTACCGCATCTTCCAGATCGGGTTCCGGCCGTCGTTCCGCGTCGGCTACGCCAACATCCTGTCGTCGCTGCTGATCGCG
>JAVEDQ010000304.1 GCA_030840885.1 Frankiaceae bacterium | reverse complement strand
ACCACCACGACGTCGCGGCGGGTCAGCAGGCTCATCGTGGCGGAGTGGCGGAGCCGCTCGACCTCCTCGTTGAGCGAGGAGTCCTTCTCGATGTAGGTGTCCGACTGCGGGACGTAGGCCTCGGGCTGGTAGTAGTCGTAGTAGGAGACGAAGTACTCCACGGCGTTGTGCGGCAGCAACTCGCGGAACTCGTTGGCCAGCTGGGCGGCCAGCGTCTTGTTCGGCGCGAGGATCAACGTCGGGCGCTGGACCTGCTCGATCAGCCAGGCCGTCGTCGCGCTCTTGCCGGTGCCCGTGGCGCCGAGCAGCACGATGTTCTGCTCGCCGGCCTTGACCCGCTTCGTCAGCTCGGCGATGGCGGCAGGTTGATCACCGCTCGGCGAGAAGTCGCTCTCGACCTTGAACGGTGCCTGGGCGCGCTCGATGTCGCTGACCGGTCTCACGCAGACAACAACACCACAGACCTCCGACAGTTTCCCGGGAGCGTCAGGGTCCCGAGTCGGGTGGGCGCCTCAGCCGACGATCTGGTCCCACACCTCGTCGACGCGCTGCTGCAGCGCCTGCTCGTCGCCGGCGTTGTCGACGACGACGGTCGCCGCTGCCAGCCGCTGGTCGGCGTCGGCCTGCGCCTTGATGCGCTCGAGCGCCTGCTCCCGCGGCAGTCCACGGCCCTCCAGCCGGGTGAGCCGGACGTCGTCGGGCGCCTCGACCACGATCACGGCGTCGTAGAGGGGGGCCATGCCCAGTTCGACGAGGAGCGGTACGTCGTGCACGACCACGTCGTCCTGACCTGCCTGCGCGAACAGTTCCTGGGTCCGCTGCCCGATGAGGGGGTGGGTGATCCCCTCCAGCACCCGGCGCTGATCGGGGTCGTTGAACACGATGCGGCCGAGCGCCTCCCGGTCCAGCGACCCGTCGTCGCGCACCACCGAGGGGCCGAAGGCGTCGACCACCTGCTGCAGCCCCGGCGTCCCCGGCGCCACCACCTCGCGTGCCAGCGCGTCGGCGTCCACGACGATCGCTCCGTGCGCGGCCAGCAGCCGCGCCACCGTGCTCTTGCCAGCTCCGATGCCACCCGTCAGCCCGATCCGATGCATCGGATGAGTCAATCAGGCGGAGGTGACCGCCGCCCCGCTGGCGGTCGGCAGTGCCTCGATGCGGTTCGCGACGTCGAGGGCGGTCCGCGGTCGCTGCGCGAAGTCACCGCTGACGCAGGACTCGATCAGCTCGCGCTCCTCCGGGGCGAGCCCCCCGGCCGGCTCCGGGCTGCGGGACAGAACCGCCCGCATCGCCATCATGGGCTGGTCGGCTGGGATCTCGCCGAACATCCCGGCCCCGGTCAGCGCGTGGTGCAGCGTCATCCCGAGGCCGTAGACGTCGGTCAGCCGCGACGGCTGCCCGCCGCCGAGCACGACCGGGTCGATGTACTCCACCGATTCGACCCGCCCGATGCCGGTGACCGCCACCCCGGGCTGCAGCACCTGGGCCAGCCCGAGGTCGGCCAGGCGCCCGCCGTCGTCGGCGAGCAGGACGTTGTCGGGGTTGATGTCGCGGTGCACGATGCCCGCCTCGTGGAGGTCGTGCGCGGCCCGGGCGGCGGAGGCCACGGCCCGCAGGGCGTCGCCGTGCGAGAGCGGCTCCGCCGGTGAAGCCAGCGAACCCCGGGGCAGCCACTCCATCGCGTAGAAGAAGGTGCCGCCCTGCTGACCGGCGTCGAAGAGGCGGACGAGGTTGGGCGAGCGCACGGCCGCGAAGGCCTTCAGCTCACGGGTCGCGCGGCGGAAGGTGTCGGCGGTCGTCTGCCCGGCCAGCACCTTGACCACCACGAACTCGCTGTCGAGCGCCAGCCGGGCCGGCGGCCGGGCCAGGTGGTAGGTGCCGTGGTTCCCGTCCCCCAGGACCCGAACGAAGACGTAGTCGGCGATGCCCGCAGGCGTGCCGTCGGTGACGCCGGCCATGCTCGACCTCCCGTTGCGAAGTGCTGAGGAACCTAACAGGGCGCGAACGGATCGCAGTCAAATCGGCGAACTGCCTCCGTCGGGTGCGGGCGCACCCTAGCCTGCTCGGCGACCACACCGCAGCAGAAGGGGGCCGGCGATGACGTCGGAGACAGTGCTGATCGCGGCGGAGGCGAGGAAGGCTGCGCCGCCCGATCACATCGCCGAGGTCTTCCTCGCCATCGTCTTCATCGTCGTCCTGGCCCGCCTGCTGGCCGCCGGTTTCCGCAAGATCAAGCAGCCGCCGGTGATCGGCGAGATCCTCGCCGGCCTGCTGCTCGGCGCCTCGCTGCTCGGTCAGTTCCACTACGACGGCAACAAGCCGCTGACGCAGGCGCTGTTCCCCACCGCGGTCGTCCCGATCCTGAAGGTCCTGGCCAACCTCGGCCTGGTCATCTACATGTTCATCGTCGGCCTCGAGCTCGACACGAAGTTGATCCGCGGCAACGAGAAGCGGGCCGGCGCGATCTCCGTCTCCTCGGTCGCCCTGCCGTTCGTCGGCGGCATCCTGCTCGGGCTGTGGCTCTACCAGGACCACAAGCAGGGCGGGCTCGCCGCCGGGCAGACGGTCGACAAGCTTCCGTTCGTCCTGTTCATCGGTGCCTCGATGTGTGTGACCGCCTTTCCCGTCCTCGCCCGGATCCTGACCGACCGCGGTATGCAGCGCACCCCGCTCGGGGTCATCGCCCTCGCCTGTGCCGCCATCGACGACGTCATCGCCTGGTCCCTGCTGGCCGTCGTATCGGCGATCGCCGGGCTCTCCGGGGATCCGCTCTGGGAGGTGCTCGCCTTCTCGGTGCTGTACGTCGTCGTGATGTTCACCGTCGTGCGGCGCCTGCTGGGCTACGTGGTCGGGATGTACCGACGGGCGGGGCGGCTCACGCCGGACGTCCTGTCGATCCTGCTGGTCGGGTTGATCCTGTCGGCGTGGGTCACCGACCGGATCGGCATCCACTTCATCTTCGGAGCATTCGTCTTCGGCGTCGCCGTGCCAC
>JAVEDQ010000269.1 GCA_030840885.1 Frankiaceae bacterium | reverse complement strand
CGCCCACGCGGCGGTACGGGGGTGGAGGCGCTTACGGACCAGCGGCACCGCGAGCGGCGAGCCGGCGGTGAGGAACAGCCGGGTGCGGTAGGAGTCGCCGAGTTCGGCCCAGAGGTCGGCGGCGACCACGGTGCCGAGACTGTGCGCGACCACGATGACCGGCGTCCGCTTCTTCGGCAGCCGGAAGGCGAGCAGGTCGTGGATGTCGGCCCGGAGCCGCTCGTTGGCGAGGTAGGCGACGACGTCGGGGAAGACCCATGCCACCCGTTCGACGCCGAACGGCTCGGTGAGCCGGCGCCCGAGGTGGCGGATGCGCCGCCGCGGGATGCCGAGAGCGGTATCGGCGTACTTCCCGGTGCAGTCCGGGCAGTAGCGGGTCGGTAGCCGCTCGAGGGGGTCGTTCGGATCACCGGGCCCGCCCTCGGAGCTGTCGTTCTCGCGGCTCTCGTCGGCCATCCGCGAGGCGACCGGCGCCAGATCGGCCTCGAGCCGCTGCCGATAGGCCCGCGAGTACGGCGCGAGCAGCGACATGTAATCCAGGAAGGTGACGCCGGAGATGTTCTCCGACAGGCCTTCCTCCCCCTCGGCCTGCAGGGCACGCTCCAGCTCACCGACCCATCGGGCGGCGAACAGCTCCGGCGGTGGCCGGTCGAAGGAGAAGCGACCGCGACCGTGGATCAGGACGAGGTGAGCGGGCTTGCGCCGTCCGCCCACGCTCAGCCGGCGACGCGGGCCGCGAGGGCCTCGCCGACCTCCTGCGTGGAGCGCTGGGCATGGCCCCGCTCGGCGAGGTCCGCCGCCACGGCGGACTCGACCGCCACGGCAGCGTCGCCGAGGCCGAGGTGGTCGAGCAGCAGTGCAACGGACAGGACCGTAGCGGTCGGGTCGGCGATGCCCTGCCCGGCGATGTCGGGCGCCGAGCCGTGCACCGGCTCGAACATGCTCGGGTTCGTCCGCGAGACGTCGAGGTTGCCCGACGCGGCGAGCCCGATACCGCCGGCGATGGCCGCGCCGAGGTCGGTCAGGATGTCGCCGAACAGGTTGTCGGTGACCACGACGTCGAAGCGCTGCGGCTGCGTCACGAAGAACATCGAGGCGGCGTCGACGTGGAGGTAATCGACCTTCACCTCGCCGAATTCCTGCGAGAGGTGGGCGACGGCCCGGGTCCACAGGTCACCGGCGTGCACGAGCACGTTGTTCTTGTGCACGAAGGTCAGCCGCTTGTCGCGCTTCATGGCGCGCTCGAACGCGTCGCGCACGACCCGGTCGACGCCGAAGCGGGTGTTGAGGCTCTCCTCGGTCGCGACCTCCTGCGGCGTCCCGCGGCGCAGGAACCCGCCGGAGCCGGCGTAGGGACCCTCGGTGCCCTCGCGGACGACGACGAAGTCGATCGGCGGGTTGCCGGCCAACGGCGAGGTGACGCCCGGGAACAGCTTGACCGGCCGCAGGTTCACGTGGTGGTCGAGCTCGAACCGCAGCCGCAGCAACAGCCCCCGCTCGAGCACCCCGCTGGGCACGCTCGGGTCGCCGACCGCGCCGAGCAGGATCGCGTCGTGCCCGCGCAGCTCGTCGAGCACGCCGTCGGGGAGCGTCTCGCCCGTCGCGTGCCAGCGGCGGGCGCCGAGGTCGTAGTCGGTGGTGTCGAGCTTCTCGCCCGGCGCGTGCGCGTCGAGCACCGCACGCAGGACGCGCAGACCTTCCGAGACGACTTCCCGACCGATTCCGTCCCCGGGGACCACTGCCAGACGCATGGCTGCGAGGTTATCTGGGCTCAGTCAGCCCGTCGGCTCAGCTGCCGTGCGACCGGTTGACCGCGCTGACGACCGCGTAGAGCGAGGCGATGAGGATGTTCGGGTCCCAGCCGACGCCCCACACGACACCATCGCCGCTGGCGATCTCGACGTAGGCCGCGGCCCGCGCGTCCTCGCCGGTGCCGAGCGCGTGCTCGGTGTAATCGAGCACCCGCAGGTCGAGACCTTCGGCGGTCAGGGCGCTGACGAACGCCGCGATCGGTCCGTTGCCGGTGCCGGAGAGCTCGCGCTCCTGACCGTCGAGCACGACGGTGAACCGGCCGGCGGAGACGTCGGCGGAGACGAGCCTCAGCCGCGCCTTCTCCTTGGCCGCATTGGTGAGGTACTCGAGGTCGAAGATTCGCCAGAGCTCGTCGGCGGTGACCTCGCCACCGGCGGCGTCGGTGTGCTGCTGCACCACGCCGGAGAACTCGATCTGCAGCCGTCGCGGCAGGTCGAGCCCGTGCTCGGCCTTCATCAGATAGGCGACGCCGCCCTTGCCGGACTGGCTGTTGACGCGGATGACCGCCTCGTAGCTGCGACCCACGTCCTTCGGGTCGATCGGGAGGTAGGGCACCTCCCACAGCTCGCGGCCCTCGCTGCGGGCAACGTCGAGGGCGGCCAGGCCCTTCTTGATGGCGTCCTGGTGCGACCCGGAGAAGGCGGTGTAGACCAGCTCGCCGCCGTAGGGGTGACGCGGGTGCACCTCGATCTGGTTGCAGTACTCGACGGTGCGCCGCACCTCGTCGATGTCGCTGAAGTCGACACCCGGGTCGATCCCCTGGCTGAACAGGTTGAGCGCCAGCGTGACCAGGCAGACGTTGCCCGTGCGCTCGCCGTTGCCGAACAGGC
>JAVEDQ010000389.1 GCA_030840885.1 Frankiaceae bacterium | reverse complement strand
CGACCGCGAAGCCCAGCAGGTCCGGCGCTGTCGTCATCCAGCCCTTCGCCGGAGCAGCCGTGTAGGGCGAGTCGACCGTGGGGTCGACGACCACGTCGGCACCGCACCGGCGGGCCAGCTCGCGCCGGCCGGGGGACGGGTCGCTGGCGACGATGGTCCGGATCCCGCGCGCCTTGAGGTGGCAGACGACCGCCAGCCCGACCGGCCCACAGCCGAGCACGATCGCGACGTCGCGCTTGGCGATCTCGCTGCGGCGCACCGCGTGCAGCCCGACCGCCATCGGCTCGGTGAGCGCCGCGACGTCCGGGGCCAACCCGTTCGGGACCGCGAAGGTCAGCGACGCCTCGGTCAGCACCCGTTCGGCGTAGCCACCGGGTGCCCGGGGCGAGAGCCCGGTGGGATGGACGACTCCGCTGTGGCGCACGATCGGGAAGGCGACGACGGAGGTGCCGGGCTTGAAGCGCATCGCCGCTCCGCCGCCCCGTTCGACGACCTCGCCGCAGAACTCGTGGCCCAGCACCACCGAGTTGCCGGCCCGCATGAAGTCCGGATACGCAAGCTCGTCCATGACGTCGGCAAGCTCGTCGGCGTGGTGCTGCGCGTGCAGATCCGAGCCACAGATGCCGCAACGCGACACGGACAGGACGAGCTGCCCCTTCGCCGGCTGCGGCTCGGGCAGGTCGGCGAGGGCGAGTTCGCCGCTGCCGCAGGTGACGGCCTTCATGCTGCGGTACCGGCGAGCGAGATCATGGACCGCAGTATGCCGGGGTGAGTCGGCAGTTCGGCGAGCGATTCAGCGGAGCAGGTTCTCCAGGTCCACGACGACCTCGGCCACCCCCAGGCTCACGGTGGCAGCGTGCCGAGCGACGACCTGAACTTGCGCGTACACGCCTTCCTGCAGCCGATGGACGAGCAGCTCCGCGGCGTCCCGGTCCAGGACCCAGTAGTTCTCCAGCCCCGCGGCGGCGTAGCGCGACGTCTTGACGACCAGATCGTCGGCGCGGTTCTGCGACAGCACTTCGACAGCCAGGACTGGCGTCGCGGTGAGTCTCGTCGTTTCACTTGTGGACGCGTAGACCATGACGTCGGGGATGAAGTTCTGGCCGTCCGTCGGCGACCACTGCCACCCGGTGTTCACCGTGAAGCCGGACGGCACGGCCTGTTCGAGCAGGTTTGCAAGTCGTCGGCTGACCAGCTGATGCTGCTGATCGGGGCTGGGCGCCATCACGAGGCAGCCGTCGAAGTACTCACCGGGAGAATCTGCTTCGAGAGCGAGATAGGCGGACCAGGACATCGGCACGCGCTTCGGCGCTGCGAGCAGCGGGATGGCCATCTTTCCTCCGTCTCTCGCAGCCAGGGTAAATCGGTCTCGGTATGCGGTCACCGGGAGAACGCGCGGCTGCTGCGCGCGGAGCCCACACGCTGAAGACGCAGTCCCACGCCGGGCTCCCGCCATCAGGCGGGTGCGGACCCGCACCACACGCTGTCCGGCAGGGAGCAGATCGCCCTGGGCCGCCGCGTCCGATGACGACAGTCCTCGACAGCGAACGCGACCAAATCCCCCGTGTCTCCCTCAGCCGCCCTGTGTCCGATGTCCGATGTCCGTCGTCCTCTGCCGCAGGACGCCTCGCGACACGACCCGCGGCCCGCGGCCCGCGGCCCGCGGCCCGCGGCCCGCGGAGGACGATGCGTCCTCCCCCGTGTGAACGAGGTGAGGGTGACAGCGGAAACGGGCCCAATCGCAGCCTCGTTCAGGACACACGTTTTCCGAGACTGCGGAAGCGCAGAGTTTCGCTGTGGCAGTTCCCGTGGTCGAGGCGATCCGGCGCGCGCTGGCGGCGTCCGGTGCAGCATCGACAGTGAGCGAGGACGTCGGGTGATTTCCCCATGACAGCGCCTCCGGCCGACGCCCCGGCTCGTTACCGGGAAGCAGGTGACCGCGCCAGGTCGGAAAGGCCAGGTCCTCGGTGGGGCCTCCGGCTCGTGATCTCACTGGGGCTGATCCTCCTGGTCGTGGCCGGGGGGACGGGCGTCCAACTCGGCCGGCGACTGCCTGCTGACACGCTGATGCCCGCCGCTCAGCTGCTTGCGGTACCCGGCACGGCTCCGCTGCCCTGGCCCCGCGGAGGCCAGGCGACCGTCGACGTCGACGGCGTCGGGATGACGAGCGCACAGCAGCAGCCGTCCGGCATCCCGATGGGCAGTGTCGCCAAGATCATGACTGCCTACGTGATCCTCTCGCGTCACCCGCTTCCTCCCCGGACCGGCGGCCCGATGCTGAGGGTCACCGCAGCGGACGAGGCGTCGTACCGCCATAGGGCCAGATCGCGCGAGTCGCTGCTCCCGGTGCGGGCGGGGGAGCAGCTGACCGAACGGCAGGCGTTGGAAGCGCTCCTCGTGCCGTCGGCGAACAACGCGGCGGACCTGCTCGCGGAATGGGACGCCGGCACGATCGCACAGTTCGTCGTGCGGCTGAACGACGAAGCGGGACGGCTCGGGTTGACCGCGACCCGCTACAGCGACGCCAGCGGGTTCCGCGCCAGCACCGTCAGCAGCGCGACGGATCAGGTGCGGCTGGCCGAGCGAGCCCTGTCGATTCCGGCGTTCGCCGAGATCGTGAAGACCCGGGAGGTGGTCCTGCCGCTCGCCGGACGGATGCGGAACTACAACGCCCTGCTCGACATGCCAGGCGTTATCGGCGTCAAGACGGGTTCGACCCCTGCCGCCGGGGGCAACATCGTCTTCGCGGCGACGCGGCGCTTGGCCGGCTCGTCGGTGACCATCGTCGGCGCCGTCCTCGGCCAGCACGTCGGCGAGCGGTCACTGCAGGCTCTCGCCGCCGCACTCGATGCAGCCAAGGGCCTTCTGAACGCTATCGAGGCCGAGGTACGGAGCGTGGTTGTCGTCCGGGCCGGCACGGCGGTCGGACACCTGCGGACCGCGTGGGGCCCGAGCGTCGAGGTGTACGCCGGAGGTTCCGTGACAGAGCTGCTGGCGCCGGGAGCGGCGCCAACGGCAACCTTCGATCCCGTCGGTTCGCCGGGGCGGTACGTCGGCGCTCAGGTCGGACGACTCATCGTGCGGACGGGTGAGAATCAGGTTGACGTGCCCGTGCTGCTGAGCCAGCCCCTTCGGAACCCGAGTCTGGGCTGGAGACTCCGCCGAGGTCTGTGACCCGCGGGGCCGTTCCGGCGACCGGGCTGAACATTCGCCTGAGTCTCAGGAACGGGCGTAGAAGGCGATGAAGTCGCGCGCCTGGGGCGAGAAGTAGCGCTGCTCGCTGTGCTCCTGATCGGGGCGGCTCTTGTGCGGGGTCACGCCCGCACCGCCATGGTCGTAGTAGTAACCGATGGCCCAGGCCTTGTTGATGTCGAGTTCCATCCCGCGCACGCTGCCGGCGGCCTGGAGCAGTCGTGCCAATGAGCACACCGTCGTGGCAGGGCTGTTGACGAAGACGAGTGAGCCGTCGGCGCGCTGTCCCAACCCCGTGCGGGGGACGAAGTTGGTGTTGCCGACCGTGCGCCCCCACACCGACGACTGGTTGTCCCCGCAGCTGGAGTTGACCTTCCCGCCGTCGACGAGCAGGTCGAGATTCTGTCGGACGGACCTGATCTGCGGGTTCATCTGGATGTCGCGACCCCACTGGCCGATCTGCACCGAGCCGTCGAGGTCCACGACCAGAGAGGCAGCGCCCGTCCGAAGCGGGCGGGCCTCCCGGCCGTCATCGAAGTAGCCGCCGCGCGAGTCCCCGTTGAGGCGGAACCCGCCGGGGAAGGCCGCGATGACGGAGCGCCGGAGTCTCGTGTCGATCTCGCTCGGAGTCGTCCACTGGCCGCCCGGATCCTGAGTCCCCGGATGTAGCCGGGCGGACAACAGCGTCGGATCGAGCGACATCACGGCGGCGAGATAGGAGGTGTGCTGGTCGTCGGGACGCACGAAGGCCAGCAGTACCGCCGGCCGACCCCGAACGGTCGAGACGACCTGCCACTCGCCCTCGTGCGCAAGTGGAGTGCCCCCGGCAAGCACCGGCACCGGGGCCGGTCCCGACGGACCCAGGCCGCCGACCAGGGGAACGCCGTCGGAGGGCGCGCCGCCCTGCCGGGGAGGATGCTGCGCGTAACTCGCCTTCTCCAACGCGGTGACGGCCCAACCCAGCTGGTGGTCCCGAGCCCACTCCGCGATGCGCGCCGCCGCACCATCGGTTCCGGGCCGATGCAGTGCGTGGCCCACCGAGAAGCCGACGCTGGTCACCAGGACCAACAGCAGCACCGCGACGACACGCAAGCAGACCTGGCGCCGCCCGCGCGCCGTCGTCACCGGCTGGGTTGCGGCCGGTGCAGGACGCTCACCTTGCTCCGCTGCGCTCGTCAGGCTCATGAACGGCCAGGCGAAGTATCGAGTGTGCGCTGGTTCCCGTCGGGCGGAGCTATCAGCAGGCATGCGGCCGCGACCGCGAGGGCCGGCGTCAGGAGGGCGACCGGGAGTTCGAGGTACGCAGCCGCCACCCCGACGATCAGCGCGATGGGCAGCCAGACCAGATAGCTCCCCGGCCAGCCGATCCGAACGGTTGGCCAGCCGACGGAGCCCTGCTCCGCGGGCAGGCCGACGGAGCCCTGCTCCTCGGTGAGCTCGAGCACGCTCTCGGCCAGGGAACCGAGTAAGAGGACGTCCACGGAGACGAGGAGCCATTCTCGCTGCAGGACGCCGAGCAGGAGTGTGACCGCTAGGAAGACCGCGAATCGGCTCCAGGGTTGGCGACCGAGATCCACCGGGCTGATGCTTGCGCACCTGGCCAGCCCGACGTCGCGTTTGGTCCGGCGTGTCGCGCCGGCCGGGTCGATGCGTGCCAACGCATCGTCAGCTGAGCCTCCGAGGGGGCTCGGGAAGGTCCTCGGGAAGGTCAAAGCCACTTCCGGTGGCGAAGGAGGAGGTACAGACCACCTGCGAGCCCGACCATGACGACGGCGCTGACGATGAAGCCCCAGTGCTGCGAGAAACCCGGATAGGGCACGTTCTGCCCGTAGAAGCCGGTCACCGCGGTCGGGACGGCGATGATCGCGGCCCAGGCAGCCAGCTTCTTGGTGACCTCGTTGAGCTCGTAGCTTTGCTCGTTCAGGCTCGTGTCCAAGATGTTCACCAGCAGGTCACGCAGCCGGTCGACCCAGCCGACCGCGCGCATCGCGTGGTCATGGACATCCTGGTAGTAGGGATTGAGTTCGTCGGTGACGAGCTCGGGCTCCCGCCGTAGGTCGCTGATGAGCTCGGTCATCGGATGCGCGACGCGACGCAGCTGGACGACGGTCTTGCGGAGCTGGAACCCGCGCCGGCGGACGTCGAGCTGCGGGCGTGTCTCGAAGAGCTGGTCTTCCGCGAGCTCGGCGGCGTTCTGCAGTTGCTCCGCGACGGCCAGGTGCCCGTCGACGACGGCGTCGAGCAGACCGTGCAGCAGGAAGCCGACGCCGGAGTCGGCCAACTGCAGGTTGGCGTCCCACCTGGGGAGCAGGGCATCGATGTCGAATGCGTTCTTCCGGATGGTGATCAGGGCGCGGGACGTGAGGAATGCGCTGATCTCGCTCAGGGACAGCTCGCCGGAGGGGCCGTCGAGGGCCGCGGCGTAGACGGTCAGGAAGCAGTGGGTCCGGTAGCGGTCCAGCTTGGGCCGCTGGTGTTCGTGAACGGCGTCCTCGACCGCCAGCGGATGGAGTCCGAACTCCTCGGTCACGATCTGCAGGTCCTGCTCGTCCGGGTCGTAGAGGTCCAGCCAAACAAAGGAGTCTGGGTCTCCTCCAAGTCGATCGGCGATCAGCGCCGGCGCGAATCCCTCCTCCTGCAGCTGCCCGCCGCGGTAGAGCCTGGTTCGGGAGGCACAACGCGGCGGGATCGCGCTCGAGACGCTCTCCGCGTCCTGGCCGGGTCGCTGAGGGTCGCCGGGGGAGAGTCTCGAAGTCGGGGGAGGAGTACTGGTCACCGCAGCGGGATTCC
>JAVEDQ010000384.1 GCA_030840885.1 Frankiaceae bacterium | reverse complement strand
CGAGTGCAGCGGCAATGTCCAGCGAGGAGCGACGCGTCATGACCCCGAGCGACGAGGAGCTGGCCGCTGCGGCGTCCGTCGGCAACGACATGGCCTTCTCCGAGCTCATCGCCCGTCATCGCCCGCTGATCCGGGCCCGCGCCCGGGCGTACTTCTTCCTCGGTGCCGATACCGACGACGTCCTCCAAGAAGGAATGATCGGTCTCTACCGGGCCATCCGGACCTTTGATCCACAGCGTTGTTCGTCATTCCGCGCTTTCGCGGACATGTGCATCCAGCGGCAGCTGATCACCGCCATGAAAGGTGCCGGTCGGCAGAAGCACGGCCCGTTGAACACCTATGTCTCCTTCTCCCGCCCGCTCGGCGCCGACGATGACGGCGAGCGGTCGATAGCCGACGTCCTGCCGGCCGGCGAGATGGCTGACCCGGCCGAGCAGGTCGTGAGCAGCGAACGCATCCGCGCGTTGCAGACCTACCTCGACGACGAGCTCTCCGACCTCGAGGTCGAGGTGCTGCGCATGCACGTCGACGGCAAGTCGTACGCCGAGATCGCCGATCGGCTCGACCGGCAGACGAAGTCGATCGACAACGCTCTGCAGCGGATCAAGCGCAAGCTGAGCGTGCACCTGAACCGTCGCGCGGCGGCCGAGAGCGGCTGAGGAGTCTCTGTACCCAACTCGTCAGGCGGCGGGGCGCTCGCCGGCCAGCCACTGGGCCGCGAAGGCCTGCTGGACGCCGATGAGCTTGGTGATCTCGCGCGAGATCAGGTCCTCGATCTTCCCGGCCACCAGCGGGGCCGAGACGTCGACCGTTCCCCTCACCTCGATCCGGCACCCGGTGGCGGTCGGCTCCACCGTCTGCGTCCCCGACATCTTCGCGGGCATCGATCCCTCGACGGTCCACGCCCCCGTCAGCGGCGTCCCGTCGCCGGGCTCGGCGGGCCAGACGTCGGTCTGCTGCAGGGTGCCGTCGGCGATGAAGCGCCGGACGAAGGACGGGATCTTGTCCAGCGGCAACTGTCGCCGCGTGACCACGTGCATCTCGGTGCCCGCGCGCGTGATCTCGGGCTCGCCCACACCGCCGAACCGGTGACCGACGGCCGCGAGGAACTCCGGGTCGCACCAGAGCCGAACCAGCTCGGCGGGCTGGGTGGCGTAGTCGTACTGCGAGGTGAAGGACCGCATGCCTCCCTTCTTCCCCGCTCCGGCCCGGAGCAGACGGTGGTGAGTCGCACGCTCGCGGTGATCGGAACCGGCGCATGTCGTAGACGCAACGGGGCACGTTAGCCCTCAAGTGTCGACGTAAGGAGCAGGCGTGCGGTTCGTTCTGATCGGTCCCCCGGGAAGCGGCAAGGGCACCCAGGCCTCGCGTCTGTCCGAGCACTACGGCGTCCCGACCGTCTCCTTCGGCGAAGTCTTCTCCGCGCACAAGGAGGAGGGCACCGAGCTGGGCGAGAAGGCTGCCGAGCACATGGACGCCGGTGAACTCGTCCCGGACGAGATCGTCGTCTCGATGGCGCGGAAGCGGCTGGCCGAGCCGGACGTCGCCGACGGCTTCCTCCTCGACGGCTTCCCCCGCACCGAGCCGCAGGCCGAAGAGCTCGAGACGATCCTCAGCGAGGCCGGCACCCCGCTCGACGCGGCCGTCTATCTCCAAGTTCCTGACGACGTCGTGGTCGGTCGGCTCGCGCAGCGTTCCGAGTCCGAGGACCGCAGCGACGACGACGAGCAGACCGTTCGCAACCGGCTGCGGGTGTTCAGCGAGTCCACGGCCCCGCTGCTCGAGTTCTACCGGCAGCGCCACCTCCTCGTCGAGATCCAGGGCGACGGGTCCACCGACGAGGTGTTCGACCGCATCGTCGCCGACATGCCGAGCTGAGCCCCCTCCGGCTCAGGCATCCGAGAACAGCGATTCAAGAACAGCACTAGTCCGCGACAAGTCGTCGGGTGCACCCTGTTCGTCGTCCACCCCGGACGTCGACGAGGAGCTCCCATGAACCGCACCCCGACTGACCCCACCGTCGATCTGCTCGCGGTGCCGTGGGCGGCGACGATGCTGCCGATACCGCGCGAGTTCGAGGTCCGCTTCTCCACCGTCGCGGCGAGCGGACCCGGCCGGACCACCGCCGTGCAGCGCCTCGTGCGGCCGTGGGACGGCGTCCAGATGGACGCGCCTGTCCCGTCGACCGTCAGCTTCGCGAGCCTGACGGGCCCGAACCCGTCCGTCGTACCGAGTCAGCGGCCGAACTCGCCCAGCTTCGCCGACCGCTAGGCCGGCAAGCCGTCAGCCTGTCAGCCCGTCAGCCCGAGGTCCCGATCGCCGAGTAGA
The DNA here is from genome assembly GCA_030840885.1 of Frankiaceae bacterium. Classification (GTDB taxonomy): domain Bacteria; phylum Actinomycetota; class Actinomycetes; order Frankiales; family Frankiaceae; genus JAVEDQ01. The sequence continues at coordinate 9,256 of JAVEDQ010000384.1, read as the reverse complement.
CGAGCGCGTCGAGGACGGCCTCGTCGTCATCGGTGAGGTCCAGGAAGCGCACCGCGACCTCGTGGGCCACCTGGTCGCTGCGGACGACCTGACCTGCCGTGGTGAGCGGGGCCTCGCCGTCGAGCTCGAGCTGGACGTCGACGACCCCACCGACCTCGAAGGCCGACGGATCGGCGACCTGCACGCGGCAGCCGCCGCTGGACAGGTCCAGGGTGGTGGCCGAGTGCTCGACCTCGCCGGTCACGAGTCGGACGTCCTGGCGGAGCCCGGCGCGGACGGCGTCCCGGCGGTGCTCGCGGGCGAGCATCGCGACACCGGTGAGCTCGAGCACTTCCGGTTCGCCGGAGGACGGTCGGGCCAGGGCGCTGAGCACCAGCTGCCCGCCGTCGCCGGTGCGGAAGGTGGCCCAGACCGTCGAGCCGGCGAGCAGCTCGGTGCCGGAACGGTCGAGGCGGACCTCGGCGGTCACGGCGAGCCCGCCGGGCGAGGCCAGCCAGCTCTCGAGCCGGGCCGAGAGCGCTGGCGCGACGCCCTGGGTGGGCAGCAGGGAAACGGTCGACCCCGTTGCGGGACCCGGCCCCACCGTGCGATCAGCCGGAGCCTGACGTCCTCCGACGGAGAAGTCCGAGGTCATGAGTCCTCCCGCGCAGTCGTGATGATCGCAACCTAACCCGGCCAGGGCAGCTGTCCCCTTCCATTCGTCCGGAATGTGACGGCGTCAAGGCATCATGGGTGCACAGACTGCATACCGGGGTGCCGGCGGGAGCGCGCGATGAGCGACGAACTGATGAGCGAGACGAGCCCGATGAGCGAGACGGACTCCGGTCCGATCGACGCGGTCGCGGCCTCCGCTCCGACCGCACCTGGCCCTGCCGATGGTGGCACGCCGGAGTCGACCGGGTCGTTCACCCACCGCCAGATCCTCACGATCCTCGCCGGCCTCATGCTCGGCATGTTCCTCGCCGCGCTGGACCAGACGATCGTCGCGACCTCCATCCGGACCATCGCCGACGACCTGCAGGGCTTCTCGCTGCAGGCCTGGGCGACGACGGCGTTCCTCATCACCTCGACGATCTCGACCCCGCTGTACGGGAAGCTCTCCGACATCTACGGCCGCAAGCCGTTCTTCCTCGCCGCGATCACGATCTTCCTGTTCGGTTCGGCGCTGTGCGGCCTCTCGCAGTCGATGTACGAGCTGGCGGCCTTCCGCGCCATTCAGGGCCTCGGCGCCGGCGGCTTGTTCTCGATGGCGCTGGCGATCATCGGCGACATCGTGCCGCCGCGGGAACGGTCGAAGTACCAGGGCTACTTCCTCGCGGTCTTCGGCACCTCGAGCGTCCTGGGCCCCGTGGTCGGCGGCCTGCTGGCCGGCGCCGACACGATCGGCGGCGTCGCCGGCTGGCGCTGGATCTTCTACCTGAACCTCCCGATCGGCCTCGCAGCACTGATCGTCGTCACCAAGGTCCTGCACCTGCCGGCCCCCCAGCGACGGAAGCCCCGGATCGACGTCCCCGGTGCGCTGGCCCTCGTCGTCTGCCTCGTTCCCCTGCTGGTCATCGCCGAGCAGGGCCGGATCTGGGGCTGGGGGTCGGGCAGGGCGCTCGTCTGCTACGCCATCGGCCTCGTCGGTCTGATCGCCTTCCTGCTGATCGAGCGCGCCTTCGGCGACGACGCCCTACTGCCGCTGCGCCTCATGCGTGGCCGCACCTTCGCGATCGGCTCCGCCTCGAGCCTCATCGTCGGCATGGGGATGTTCGGCGCGCTGGCCCTGCTGCCGCAGTACCTGCAGATCGTCAAGGGATCGTCACCCACGGTCGGCGGACTGCAGCTGCTCCCGCTGGTGCTCGGCATCATGTCCGGCGCGGTGGTGTCGGGCCAGTTCATCGCCCGTACCGGCCGCTACAAGCGCTTCCCCGTGATGGGCACCGCTCTGCTGGTGGTGGCGGCGCTGCTGTTCTCCCTCGTCGGAGCCGAGACTCCGCTGTGGCGCACGATGCTCGTGATGCTGCTGTTCGGCGTCGGGCTCGGCTTCAACATGCAGCCGATCATCCTGGCCGTCCAGAACGCGGTATCTCCCCGTGAGATGGGCGTCGCGACCTCCTCGGTGACGTTCTTCCGGCAGATGGGCGGGACGATCGGTACCGCCGTCTTCCTTTCGGTGCTGTTCAGCACGCTGACCGGCAACATCGGCTCCAGCGTCACCGACTCGGCCCGCACTCCGGCCTTCCAGCAGGCGCTGGTCGAGCACCCCGAGCAGGCAGCGGTGTTGCGGGCCGGCGGTGCCGGTGGCGCGCTGCAGGACACCTCCTTCATCAGCAGCCTCGACGACCGGCTGGCGTTGCCGTTCCGCACCGGCTTCTCCGACTCGATGGACCTGATCTTCCTGCTGGCCGCTGGAGTGCTCAGCATCGGTCTGGTCACCACGTCGCTGCTGCCGGAGCTGCCTCTGCGCACCGAATCGGGCCTGCAGGCCAGGGCCGCCGAGGACAGTGCCCTCGCTGCCGAGGCCGCCTAGCTCCGGCTACCAACCCCGGGGTCTGCCGGGGATCTGTGAGCCCGCTGTCGGAATCGAACCGACGACCTGCCGCTTACAAGGCGGCTGCTCTGGCCTACTGAGCTAAGCGGGCGACGCGGTCGAGCGTACTGACGCCGTCCACAGTGGCGGAGCCGGTGGCAGCGGCGGCAGAGCCGGTCGTTCATTGTTCCACCGGTCGGTGGATCCATCTCCTGCTCCATCCGGCCGATGGTCTGCGTGTGGTTCACAAAGCGGACGGCACGAGCGAGCTCGCCGGTCGGCGTCTGTTCGCCGTCTACGCGACGGCGAGCCTGCTGCCCATCGTCGCGCTCGGGGCCGTCCTGTCGTGGCTGCTCGGCGTGCAGGCCGATCGCAACGGCCTCATCGAGGCCCGGCACCAGGCCGGCATCGCGGCCGTCGCCATGAGTCCGCTGCTCGCCACCGCCGACCTCCACGACCTCACGCCCGTGCAGCGCCTCATCCTTGGCAGGACCGCCGACTTCGCCGCCGCCCAGAGTCAGGTCCTGCGGGTCTCGGTGTACAGCCCGGACGGTCATCGGGTCTTCCAGAGCGACGAACCCGCGATGAAGCACTCGTCCACGGAGTCCGACGAGGTCAGCGACGAGGTGAAGCGGGCCCTGCGGGGTGAGGTCCTGGCCCAGCTGTCCCACATGGACGCCGACGCCGGTGGCGGTGGCCCGCGTGTCGTCGAGGTCTACCAGCCCGTCCGGGCGACGCCCGCGTCAGGACCGGTCGGTGTGGTCGAGCTCTACCTGCCGTACGAGCCGATCGCGGCGCACGCCGCCGAGGATCGGCGCACGATCACCCGCGTCCTGGTCGGAGGACTGGCCGCGCTCTGGCTGGTGCTCATCGCCATCAGCATCTCGGTGACGCGGCGACTGCGGCGCCAGGTGCGCGCGACGACCTACCTCGCAGCGCACGATCCGCTGACGTCGCTACCCAACCGGATGAGCTTCCGGCAGCAGGCGGCGTGCGACCTCGCCGAGTCTCCGTCGGGTACCGCCGTCGCCGTGATGGACCTCGACCGCTTCCGGGAGGTCAACGATGCGCTCGGCCACCGCAACGGCGACGAGCTGCTGGAGAAGCTCGCGGTACGGCTGCGGGCCGCTGTCCGTCCGGACGACACCGTCGCCCGACTCGGCGGCAACGAGTTCGGTCTGGTGATCCGGGATGTCGCCTGCCCCGCGGAGGCCGAGGAGACCCTGCAGCGGCTGCGTGCGGTGGTCTCCGAGGGCATCGTCGTGGGCGGTCTGCCGTTGACGGTCGAGGCGAGCGTCGGCTATGCGCTGCACCCCGCCGATTCACCGGACGCCCACTCCCCCGACACCGACGCCCTGCTGCGCTTCGCCGACATCGCGATGTCCACGGCCAAGCGCCGGCGGCTGGGGTTGGCACGCTACGACGAGGCGGACAACCCGCACGACGGCACCGCCCTGACGTTGATGGGCGAGCTGCAACGAGCCGTCGCCGACGACGAGCTGGTCCTGCACTACCAGCCGAAGGTGCACATCTCGACGGGCCGGGTCGAAGCGGTGGAAGCACTGGTCCGCTGGCAGCACCCGGAACGCGGCCTGCTCTTCCCGGACGCCTTCATCCCCGCGGCCGAGCAGACCGAGCTGATGGAGCTGCTCACCACCTGGGTGATCGGCCGCTCCCTGGACGACCTCGGGCGGATCGACCCCAGCGGCACGATGCGGGTGGCGGTCAACGTCTCGGCCCGGAGCCTCGCCCGGCCGGACTTCGCGGCCACCCTGCTCGCCCTGCTGGCCGGGCACGAGGTGGCGCCGGACCGCATCGTGCTCGAGATGACCGAGACGGCGTTGCTCATCGACCCGGAGCGGGTCGCCGACGCACTCGGCGAACTCTCCCGGGCCGGCGTCCGCATCAGCATCGACGACTTCGGCGCCGGGCAGACCTCACTCGGTTACCTCGCCACCCTGCCGGTCGACGAGGTCAAGATCGACAAGAGCTTCGTGCTCGACATGGCGCTGAACCCGCGCAACGCCGCGATCGTGCGATCGGTCGTCGAACTCGCGCACAGCCTCGGCTTCACCACGACGGCCGAGGGGGTGGAGACCGCCGACGCGCTCAGCGATCTCCGCTCGATGGGCTGCGACGCCGCGCAGGGCTATCTGCTGAGCCGACCGGTGTCGTTGGCGCGCCTGCCGAGTTCGCTCGGTGAGGCTGCGCGGCTCGCGGCAATTCCCGTCCCACGCTGACACGACGCCCCCGGGAGGCCCTGTTGCAGGGCGACCCGGAGGCGTCGGTCGAGCAGTGCTGGAGGTCTGTCAGGCAGCGGTACGCGACGAGCGGCGGCGGCCGGCAGGACTGCCGGACCGCTCGGTCCGCTCGGGAGCCGGGCGACGGCCCTGCTGCGGACCGGGACGACGACCGGAGGCCGTGGCACCCCGCGGCCCGTTGTCGCGCCGGGGCCGGCGGGACGCGTCGTCGTTGGCGTCGGCCACGTAGGCCGGCACCTCGACGGTGGCCGTCATGTCGCGCGGCTGCACAGTCATGCGGGTCGAGGGCGTCCCGGCCTGCTGGTGCATCCGCTCGACCTCACGGGTCTGGTCGGGGAGCACGAGCGTGACCACGGCGCCGTCGGCACCGGCGCGGCCGGTACGGCCGGAGCGGTGCAGGTGGGTCTTGGGGTCGTTGGCCGGGTCGTAGTGCACGACCCGCTCGACGGCGTCGACGTGGATGCCGCGGGCGGCGACGTCGGTGGCCACGAGCACCGGGATGCGACCGCGGGTGAACCCGTCGAGGGCACGCTCCCGCTGGCTCTGCCGGAGGTCGCCGTGGATGGCGGCCGCGGAGACCCCGACGCGGCTGAGCTGCTTGGCCAGCCGGTCGGCTCCGTGCTTGGTGCGCACGAAGATCAGCGTGCGGCCGTCGGCACCGGCGATCTGCGCCGCGACGCCGACCTTGTCGCCGAAGCGGACCTCGACGGTGTGGTGCTCGACGTGGCCACTGGGGGTCTCGTCGGGCACGGAGTGCACGGCCGGGTCGGGCAGGAACCGCCGGACGAGCTTGTCGACCTCACGGTCGAGCGTCGCGGAGAACAGCAGGCGCTGCCCGTCGCTCGGCGTCATGTCCAGCAGCTGGGTGACCACGGGGAGGAAGCCGAGGTCGGCGAGGTGGTCGGCCTCGTCGAGCACGGTGACCTCCACCGAGTCCAGCGTGGCCGAACGCCGCTCGATGAGGTCGACCAGGCGCCCGGGGGTGGCGACAACAAGGTCGACCCCGCCGCGCAGCGCGCTGATCTGCTTGCCCATGGAGGCACCGCCGTAGACCGCGAGCGTGCGCAGTCCGAGCGAGCGCCCGAGCGGCTCGAGGGCGTCGACGACCTGCCCGGCGAGCTCGCGGGTGGGGACGAGGATGAGGCCCCGGATGGCCCCGGGGCGCCGACGCTGTCCGGAGGATGCGAGCCGGGTCAGTACGGGGAGACCGAAGGCGATGGTCTTGCCCGAGCCGGTGCGCGCACGGCCGAGCAGGGTGCGGCCGGCCAACGCGTCCGGCAGGACGCGCGCCTGGATCTCGAAGGCGGTGGTGAGTCCGACGCGGGCGAGCGCGTCGACGAGCTTGGGCGGCAGGCCCAGCTCGGTGAACGGGGTGGGCTCGGGCGAGGGCTCGGCAGCGGAACGCTGCAGGGCGGTCTCGAGCTCGGAGACGACAAGGGCGGACGGGGCGGACGGTCGTGCCGGAGCACGCCGTGAACCGCCGCGAGGGCGTGACATATGAGAACAACCTGACTGTTTCGGTGGCCGCGAAAACCAGCAGCGCTACCGGAACCAGGCTTCCCCTACCGAGCTCATCGATGAGCTCGGTTGCCTGCGCAGCCAGGAGGCCACACAGCTGGGGTGCCCGGACGGGCGAAGGGAGCGACCGCGCGGGCGAACTGGCCCGCTGCAGGAGCGACGTGAAATCGACGCTGTGTCCACAATATCAACTACGGCCGTCGGACGCTGGCCTGTCGGCACAATGGCCACGTGTGTGGCCGTTACGTCTCCGCAGGTGATCTCGCCGACCTCGCTGTCCTGATGGGAGCGAATCCCTTCGATCCGACAGCCGCCGACGAGCAGTCGCCGTCCGAGGCCGAGTCGCTTGAGCGGAAGCGGCGCTTCGCACTCGCCCCCACCGATCCCGTCCCGGCCGTGCTGCCCGCCACCGACGCGGGGGCGGAGGCGGCAGGCCGCCAGCTGACGCTGCTTGGCTGGGGGCTCGTGCCGCCGTGGGCGGCGCCGTCCACCGCGGCCCAGCGGATCAACGCCCGGGTCGAGACCGTGCTGGACAAGCCGTCGTTCCGCCGGGCGGTCCGACGCCAGCGCTGCCTGCTGCCCGCCGACGGCTGGTACGAGTGGGTGCGCACCCCGGAAGGCCGCCGGCCGCACCTCGTCCGGCCCGCCGACGGCGGGTTGCTCGCCTTCGCGGGCATCTACGAACGTGCACGACGTCCGGACGGCAGCCGCCTGCGGACGTGCAGCGTCCTCACCGGCCCGGCGCCGGTGGCCGTCGAGTGGCTGCACGAGCGAGCTCCCCTGCTCGTGCCCGTCGAGCGGTGGGACGACTGGCTCGACCCGGACGTCGACGTCGAGGCGTTGCTCACGGACCTGCTCGACGGCCCGCCTCGGGCGCTCGACGTCACCGAGGTCTCGACGGCGGTGAACTCGGTCCGCAACACGGGGCCCGAGCTGCTGGAGCCGGTCGCGTCAGCGGAACCGGTGACCTCCGCCGAGTCGGTCCCGCCGCCGGAGCAGGCCGCGCTGTGGTGAGCGCCCCACCCCGGCCGGCTACCCCGGCACCGGCCGTCGACCCCGACGCCCAGAAGCGCCGCGACCTGCGCCGGATGAAGGCGACCGCGACCGGCCTGCTGCTGTTCGCGGTGCTGGTCTACGCCGTCACCATCCGGTGGGAGCACACCGGTGCGCCGGGTTGGGTGCCCTACGTCAGCGCCGCGGCCGAGGCAGCCATGGTCGGGGCGCTCGCGGACTGGTTCGCCGTGACCGCGCTCTTCAAGCATCCGCTGGGCATCCCGATCCCGCACACGGCGCTCATCCGCACCCGCAAGGACGCGCTCGGAAAGAGCCTGCAGTCCTTCGTCACGTCGAACTTTCTCGTCGAAGAGGTGGTCCGGAGCAAGGTCGCCGGGCTGGGTGTCGCCTCCCGGTTCGGCTCGTGGCTGGCCGATCCGCGGCACGCCGAGCGGGTCACCGCCGAGCTCGCCACCCTGGCCCGGGCCGCCGTCACCGTCCTGCGGGACGACGCGGTGCAGTCGGTGCTCGAGCAGACCGTGGTCCGCCGCTTCGTTGAGCGGCCGTGGGGACCGGCGGCGGGGAAGCTGCTAGGCGAGGTCGTGCAGGGTGGCGACCACCACCAGCTGGTCGACCTCGGGCTCGACGAGGCCTACGCCTGGCTGCTCGAGAACCGCGAGAAGGTCGTCTCGATGGTCACCGAGCAGGCCCCGTCCTGGTCGCCGCGCTTCGTCGACGACCGCATCGCCTCCCGCATCTTCAACGAGCTCACCCGAGTCGTCCGCGAGGTGCGCAACGACCCGCGGCACCGGGCGCGGATCGCCTTGGACGACCTGCTCATCCGCTTCGCCGAGGACCTGCGCTCCGACCCGTTCACGATGGACCGCGCCGAGGCGCTGAAGCGCCGGCTGCTCGACCACCCCGAGGTGCGGGGCGCGATGAGCCGACTGCTGTCGACCGGCCGCGCCCTGGTGCTGCAGGCGATCGACGACCCCGGCAGCGAACTGCGGCTCCGCGTCCGTGACGGCCTCGCGTCACTCGGCCGGCGCCTGCACGACGACCCGGAACTACGCGACAAGGTCGACGGCTGGGCACAGGACGCGGTCGGCTTCGCGGTGCGCAACTACGCGAATGAGGTGAGCTCGCTGATCTCGGAGACCGTCGAGCGGTGGGACGCTGCCGAGGCGTCCCGCAAGATCGAGCTCCAGGTCGGCCGCGACCTGCAATTCATTCGCATCAACGGCACCGTGGTGGGGGCGCTGGCCGGCCTCGCGATCTACACGATTTCGGAACTGCTGCTGTGAGCCAGTGGGAACATCGTCCTCGAACCGCATTGTTGTCGATTCCGTTGGCGTGACCGGCGGGGCCTTCTGACGCTGGGGGTTCGAGGCATGACGAAGCAAGGCAGCAGCCCGTTGACCGGTCCCCTGCCAGCAAACGTCGTGCCAGCAGCGAACGCCGGCGCACCCGAGAAGCGCGTCGAGCCCCTCGAGCTCTTCTTCGATCTCGTCTTCGTCTTCGCCATCACCCAGGTGACGGCCCGGCTGGCCAACGACGCCACCGGAGGCGGACTCGTCCGGGGGATGCTCGTGCTCGCGGCCATCTGGTGGGCCTGGGGGGCCTATGCGTGGTTGACCAACGAGGTCGACGCGGGGTCTGCTGCCGTCCGAGGGACGATCTTCGCGGCGATGGCGGCGATGCTCGTGTGCGCGTTGGCGATCCCCGGCGCTTTCGAGCAGGATGCGCTGACCTTCGCGGTGGCCTACCTGATCGTGCGCGTGCTGCACATCGGATTGTTCGTCGTCGGCGCTCAACACTCCGGTGTGCGGCAGGCTGCGCTCAGCCTCGCCGGCAGCGCCCTGCTCGCGCCGGCGGTGCTGCTGGTCTCCGCCTTCCTCGACGGGCCTGCGCAGGCGGCGCTCTGGGGTGTCGCCCTGCTGATCGACTACGTCGGCGGAGCCCTGCGGGG
>JAVEDQ010000378.1 GCA_030840885.1 Frankiaceae bacterium | reverse complement strand
CCGACGCGCTCGGGTCCCTCCGACCGCTGATCGAGGACGACGCCGTGCTGCCGGTCCTGCGCGCGGCGGCCTGTGCCACCACAGCGTCGCTTCTGCGTCAGATCGGGGACCACCCGTCGGCCGAACCCTTCGACGCCCGTGGGGTGGCACTGCTCACCGACCGGCCGCCGGGGGTCGGCGTCGACGAGGCGCTGGACTGCGCGGTCGGCCTCACCGCTGACGCCGTCGGCACCGGTGATCTCGTCGATGCCCGTCGGCGCCTCGACGATGCCCGCGGCCTCGCCGTGGCTGGCGGGCCGGTGCCGCCGGGCTGGCGCCCGCTCGTCCGGCTGCGGTGGGTCGAGGCCGAGGTCGCGCTGCTCGCGGGGGACGTCGCGACTGCGGCCGTCGCCGGAACCGCCGCGCACGTGCTGGCCACCGCGGCCGGCGCGATCCGGCATCGCACGAAGAGCGCGATGTTCGCCGGCGTCGCCCTCGCACTCGCCGAGGGCCCGGACGCGGCTCGCGGACTCCTGCTCGACGCGGCCCGCGACGCCGACTCCCACGGGCTGCTGCCGCTGGTCTGGCCGCTGCGTGCGGTGCTCGCCACCATGCCCGGCCTGGCCGCCGACGAGCTCGCGGCGCAGCAGCATCTGGATGTCGCCCGCGCCGCGGTGGTCCGGATCGCCGCGGGACTTCCCGAGGTCCGTGTCCGAACCTGGACAGCGCGTGACCCGATGGCCGCTTACCTGCTGGGTTGCGATGCGCAGCCCTGACCGGCCCTGCGAGGCTCGTCTGGCTGCGCCGTGTAGGTCCGGTGGAGTTCGGGTCGCCAGGACGACCCCGGCTTCACCGAACCTGGCTCCACCGGACCCCGTTGAGCCAGGTCGACCTCCGGATTCACAGCCCGTACTCACCCGAACGCGCTCAGTTGCTCATCCGTCCGGGTGGTTGGCCGAATGGGAGGTAGTGCCGCGAGAGGCGGCGCCGGAGTTCGCGAGGGGTAAGCGTGACGACCGTTCTGATCTGCGATGACCACCGGCTGGTCCGCGAAGGGCTGAAGCATTTCGTGGAAGCCGTACCGGGCGTGCAGCGGGTCGAGACCGCGGCGAGCGGTGAGGAAGTCCTCGCCCGCTACGACCTGGAGCGTCCCGATCTCGTCCTCATGGACGTGCAGATGCCCGGGCTCGGCGGCCTCGAGGCCACGCGACGGCTGGTGAAGCTGCACCCCGACGCCCGCGTCATCATGCTGACCGCTGCCGACGACCGCGACAACGTCGTGACCGCGGTGGCCAACGGCGCGACCGGCTACCTGCTGAAGGACGTCTCCCGCGAGGAACTGTGCGCGGCTGTGGCGAGCGCGCTGGCCGGTCAGGACCTCATGGCGCCGTCGTTGCGCCGTGCCATGGCCGAGCGTGCCGCGTCCAGCCGGCAGGCCGACCCGTCGGCGAACCTGACCGAGCGGGAGCTGCAGGTCCTGCGCGGAATGTCGCAGGGCAAGAGCAACGCCGAGATCGGGCGTTCGCTGTTCCTCTCCGAGGACACGGTGAAGACCCACGCCCGGCGGCTGTTCCGCAAGCTCGGCGTCAACGACCGGGCCCAGGCCGTCGCCCTCGGCTTCCGACGCGGCTTCGTCACCTGAGCGTCGGAGAACCTGTTCCGGGTTCTGTCCGTCGACTCCGCGTTGACCCGTCACCGCGGGGAGGTCAGTTCGGGGCGTCCTCGGACGTCTCGAGCACCCCGTCGGCGTAGCCCCGGGCGTACTCCCAGCTGACGTAACGGCTGGCGTCCGGCTCGTAGGCCGGTTCGTGGACGCGGGTGTGCCCGGCCTCGAGCAGATGCCGCAGGTTGCCGATCAGCAGGTCCCAGTTGAAATAGTGCGGTTCATCGCACTCGTCGCAGTCGACGACCAGCCCGCGGGTGCCGCGCGGCTCGAGCACCGACCGGAAGACCTCGAGGTCCCCGAGGTCGCCGACCACCTCTTCGCGCTCCGTCGGCGTCAGGGGCTCGAAGTCCTCGGGGTCGGTGACGTCCGGCAGCTGCGTCGCCGGGTCGTCGGGGTCACCGGCGAACGGGTCCAGCGGCTCGGAATTCACGCCACTGACGGTACGCGCCGACGGAAGGTCTCGACCCGGGGCTGCGTTACTGTGGACGTACGGCCGTCGCCCCTGGCGGCGGCCTTGTCGGTTCTGGGGCACGGAGGCGAAAACGTAGTGGCAGAGGTCGAGATCGGCATCGGCAAGAGTGGCCGTCAGGCGTACGGGTTCGACGACATCGCGATCGTCCCGTCCCGGCGGACGAGGGACCCGGAGGACGTCTCGATCGCGTGGGACATCGACGCGTTCCGATTCGAGTTGCCGCTGCTCGGCAGCGCGATGGACGGGGTGATCAGCCCCCGCAGCGCCATCGAGATCGGCAAGCTCGGCGGCCTCGGCGTCCTGAACCTCGAAGGTCTGTGGACGCGGTACAAGGACCCGGAGCCGATCCTCGAGGAGATCGCGACGCTCGACGACGCGACCGCCACCAAGCGGATGCAGGAGCTCTACGCAGAGCCGATCAAGCCCGAGCTCATCGGCGAGCGGATCCAGCAGATCAAGGACGCCGGCGTCACCGCCGCGGCCAGCCTGACCCCGCCGCGCACGCAGTCGCTCTACAAGCACGTGCTCGATGCGGGCGTCGACATCTTCGTCATCCAGGGCACGGTCGTCTCGGCCGAGCACGTCAGCAGCCGCAGCGAGCCGCTCAACCTGAAGAAGTTCATCGGCGACCTCGATGTCCCGGTGATCGTCGGCGGTTGTGCGTCGTTCTCGACGGCCCTGCACCTGATGCGCACCGGCGCGGCCGGCCTGCTCGTCGGTGTCGGTCCCGGCCACGCCTGCACGACCCGCGGCGTCCTCGGCGTCGGCGTGCCGATGGCGACCGCGATCGCCGACGCCGCCGGTGCCCGGATGCGGTACCTCGACGAGTCCGGTGGCCGCTACGTCCACATCATCGCCGACGGCGGGATGCGCACCGGTGGCGACATCGCCAAGGCCGTGGCCTGCGGTGCCGACGCCGTGATGATCGGTTCGCCGCTGGCCAAGGCCATCGAGGCACCCGGCCGCGGCTACCACTGGGGCATGGCGACCTTCCACCCGGACCTGCCGCGCGGCACCCGTGTGAAGACCACCACCCTCGGCACGCTGAAGGAGATCCTCGTCGGCCCGGCACCGGTGAACGACGGATCCATGAACCTGTTCGGCGGCCTGCGCACGTCCATGGCCACAACGGGTTACGCGAACCTCAAGGAGTTCCAGAAGGCCGAGGTCATGATCGCGCCGTCGCTCCAGACCGAGGGCAAGTCGCTGCAGCGCAGCCAGGGCGTCGGCATGGGCGGCCGCTGAGCCGTCGCAGACCCGGCTCCGCCCGGTAGGCGAGACGTCAGGCAGGCGTCATGGGCCTCTTCGGAGGATCCGTGGCGCCTGTCCTCGTCCCATCTTCGGTGACGTCGTCGGGCTGGTGACCGTCATCGAGACCGTCCCGTCAGGAGCCTTTACACCCCGCTCAGCGGCGGCGCAGACCCCGACGCTGCTTGCGGGGCGCGGACCCGTAGGACGCCTGCCCGTTCGGGGACTGACCGTTCGAGCTGAGACCGGCCTCGTCGGCGGCGGCCCGCGCGTTTCGGGGGCGCAGGGGCCCGCGGGAGTAGTGGCCGGCGGCCCGCCCTGCGGTGCGCATCGCCCGGCTGAGCTGGTTGGGACCGGAGGCGCGCTCGATACGGCTGCCGAGTGCGTCGAGCACGCGGCCGCCGAGCGGCACGGCGATCATGAGGATGAGCAGTCGGCGGAAGCGGGCCGAGAACAGGGCGAGCATTCCGTCCTCCTGCCCCCGCGGGGGCCCGGTCACCCACGTCGGTCATCCAGGAGGCGGAGCCCACGTCTTACAAGCGGGGGTCGCAGGTTCGACATCCGCCGCGCCCACCTCTTTGAGCTGCTGTTCTCGAGGCTGGAAGGTTGCCCCGAAGATCTGCAACATCGTTTTAACGGCAACGCTGACGGCAACGCGCTCATGCCAACCGGTCATCCAGCTGGGTGAGGGCCCGACGCTTCTTATTCAGCGACGCGTGCGCGTAGATCGTCATGGTCACCTGAATGTCGCTGTGACCGACAATTCCCCGGACGACTTGCGGCGGCACGCCCAGCTCCAGTAGCGGCGTAT
>JAVEDQ010000120.1 GCA_030840885.1 Frankiaceae bacterium | reverse complement strand
TACTCAGCGCCGTCGCCGTTCAGCTTCGGGCGGCCTCGAGGAACTTCTCGAGCTCGCGCCGGGTGTCAGGTCCGCACGGCTGGTAGACGATCTCCGTGACGCCTCCGGCGGCGAGTGCGTCGAGCTTCTCGTGTACCTGTTTCGTGGTGCCGCTGAGGGTGCTCGATTCGATCAGCGAGTGTCCGCCCGCGTTCCAGGCGGCCTGGTCCGCCTCGCTGAGTTCGACGCAGTGACCGTGGTGGACGGCGAGGTGGCGGAGCTCCTCGGGGCTGTGGTTGACCACCTCGTTCCATGCCTCGCCGCCCGCCAGCTCGGCCACGGCTGGCTGGCCGCCGAACTCGTAGGCGCCGTGCCAGGCCAGTGCCGTGCCTGGGCCGGCGGCGAGCCGAACCCGCTCGCTGGCCCGGTCTTCGCCCTCGTCCAGAACGGTGCCCCACGCGAGGTAGGAGGCCGTCGGGAACTCGGAGGCGAACTCGGGCAGCTGCAGGGTGGCGAATAGCCCATCGGCGAGCTCGCGGGCGACCTCGGCGCCCTTGGGGCCGAGGGCGCTGATGAGGACGGGCACCTCGACCGGCCGCGCCGGGGCATGGCCGTCCGGGTGGAGCATCTGCATTTTGGCACCCTCCCACTCGATCACCTCGCCGCGGAGCAAGCCCTTGAAGGCGCGGATGTAGTCGGCCATGTAGGCCCACTTGATGCCGCGGTACCCCATGGCCCGCCGACCGGAGAAGCCGGTGCCAAAGGCCACCTGGACCCGCCCCGGCGCCAACGCCGCGAGCATTGCGGTCGCCGCCGCGTTCACCATCGGATGCCGCAGCGAGGGCACCAGCACGCCCGGCCCGAGTCCGATGCCGGACGTGCGTTCAGCGGCGAGCGCGAGACACATCCAGACGTCGGGGCTGTTCTGCGGGGTGTCGTAGAGCCAAGCCCGCTCGTAGCCCAGCTCCTCGGCCAGCGCGATGTTCTCGTGCGAATTCAGCGCCGTCGGGAAGGCGACCGAAACCTGCATGCGCACTCCTTCATAACGTCGATTGAAACGGACCCGGAGCTCCGAGGAATGTGCCGGCCAACGACGCGGTTCAGGGACGCCCTCGGCTACGGAAGCCCGGCGTGCGGCACGTCGACCCGTATGGAGAGCAGGTTCGCCTCGCGGGCCGCGCTGCGGGCGGTGCGGTCGAAGTCCGGGGCCGAGCACAGGAACAGGGTGCGGCCATCCTCGCCGCCGAGCATGCAGGCGAACACGCCGCTGCCGACCGCGATCTCCTCCGCGATCTCGCCGCCCTCCCGGACCCGGATCGCCCGCCCGCCGAGCGCGTCGGCCACCCATAGCGCGCCCTCGGCATCCAAGCCACAGCCGTCCGGCCCGACCACAAGCTGCCCCAGCGCCGTCTGCAGATCCCGCTGGGTCGGCAACTCCCCGAACGACGCCCACACCCGCCGGTTCTCCAAGCTGCCGTCGGCGGTGATGTCGAACGCGGTGATGCGGTTGCCGAACGTCTCATCCACCAACAGCACGCCGTCGTCGGTGATGACGCTGCCGTTCGGGAACCACAGGTCGTCGGCCACCTGCGTCACGGACCCCTCCGGGTCGACGCGCAGCAGCACGGTCGGTTCCACCGGCGCGCCAGCCATCAGATCGAACCCGAAGTTGCCGACGAACGCTCGGCCCTGCTCATCCACCACCATGTCGTTCAGGTCGCCGCTGACATGGTCGGTGAGGTCGGCGTGCGTCACCAGCGACCCGCCGACCTCCCGCCGGAGCAGCGTGTGGTCGTGCTGGGAGATGATCAGCAGTCGCCCGTCCGGGAGCCACCCCAGCCCTGAAGGCTGCGCTGGCACGTCCGCCTCGACCCGGACGTCGCTGCCGTCCTCACGCGCCGACGACACCTGGTGCATGTAGAAGTCCGAAACCCAGATCCGGCCCTCGTGCCACCGCGGGCACTCCAGGTAGGACATGTCGCTGAGAACCGTGGTGATCTCTGGCATGGCACTCCTCGCCCCTGCTGCGTCAGAAGCGTAGACCTGCCCTATCCGTCGGGAAAGGGGGCGCCGACGTCCGTCACCGGCGCCTCGTGATGGCGCTACTATTTACTTGACTATGCCGAGTAGTAGGCATAACCTCAGCGCATGCCCGCTGCTCACGATCCTCAACTTCTCAAGGGTGTCCTCACGCTGCTGCTGCTACGCCTGCTGGCCGACCGCGAGTCCTACGGCTACGAGGTGGTCCAACGGCTGCGCGAGGTCGGCCTCTCCGGGATCTCCGAAGGCAGCGTCTACCCGGCCTTGTCCCGGCTGGAGCGCGAGGGCCGGATCAGCAGCCGGCTCGTGGCCTCGAGCGCAGGACCAGCACGCAAGTACTACCAACCCACTCCGGCCGGGCGCACCGCGCTCTCGTCCGGGACCGCCAGCTGGCGGTCTTTGTCCGACTTGGTCGATGCCGTCCTGGCGGGCCCAGTGCCGTCCACACCTACCGAAGGAAGCACTCCATGAGCACTCTGGCCTGGCAGGACCGGCTCCGCATCGAACGGACCGTCTGGGCGTTCGACCACCGGCTTCAGGACCTGCCGCGCAAGTCACGGGTGGCCAGGCGCCGAGAGCTGCGCGACAACCTGCAGTCGGCCACGGAGGACGTCGGAGCCGCGGCGGCCGTCCGACAGCTCGGTGACCGTCGGCAGCTGGCGGCCGGCTACCTGGCTGCCGAGTACGGGGACTGGCAGCCGCGCCCGTCCTGGACCAGCGCGGCCGCCGGGGCCGTCCTGTTCTACGTCCTGCTCACCTGGCTACTGGAGGCTGGAAGCTCAGCGTTCCGATCTGGGGTGCTGACGGGCCAGCCGGGCGCGACCGGTCGCTTCTCCTGGAGCGGCATCCCGTACCTGCTGGACGACGTCAACTTCACGTTCTCCAACGGCCTCAGCACCTCTGTCGGAGGCGCCTGGCGCCCTTGGGCCTACGTCGCCCTGGTCCTCGTGACCATCCTGGCCGGCCGCTTGTGGCGGCTCCTGCCCGGCCTTGCCCCGGCCCGCAGGTGACGGTCGACGTCAACGCCACTCGCGTTGCGATCCGGCCCCCGCTCCACGCCCACCCATGAAGCTCGGTTCCGCCTACTTCAGCGAAGCCTCCGTTGGACCGACAGGACTCCGCTCACGACGAGCCCACCCGATGCGACGACCTCGGGCGCCGACGGTGTCGCACAGCCAGCCCGCGCGCGCAGGTGTCGAGCAGTGTCACAGATCGGCGGGACCGTCACCGAGACGGGGTCTCGTTGGGGGTTGCGTATTGCCTGCCCATGTAGAACAGTCGCTCGGTTTCGCCCTGCCGGCCGTACCGCGGTAGCAGCGGGCGAATGCTGACCCGGCCAGCGGAGCCGGTGCGGGATGCGGAAGGAGGCACCCGATGGTGACGAGGGATGTCGACCAAGTCGGCGGGTCCGTCAATACGTCGCCGGTCCGCAACG
>JAVEDQ010000106.1 GCA_030840885.1 Frankiaceae bacterium | reverse complement strand
CGGACCACGTCGACCTGGCTGGGCATGGTCATCGCGCCGTAGGACTCGCCGGCGACGATGTCGGAGGCCTTGCGGGTCAGCGCGTCGACGAAGGCCTCGTAGCGCTTCACGTGGACGTAGATGCGCTCGGTGCCGACGCAGGTCTGCCCGCTGTTGCTCATGCCGCCCCAGACGGCTGCGTCGGCGGCGGCCTCGACGTCGGCGTCCTCGTCGACGATCAGCGCGTCCTTGCCACCGCACTCCATGAGCACCGGGGTCAGGTTCGTGGCACAGGCCGCCATCACCTTGCGTCCGGTGGCCGACGAGCCGGTGAACGCCAGCTTGTCGACGGCGGCGGTGCTCAGGGCGGCACCGGTGTCGCCGAGGCCGGTGATGGTGACGAAGACGTCCTTGTGGGCGGGGACGGCCTCACCGAACGTGTCGGCAAGCCACCGCCCGACGCCGGGGGTGTACTCGCTGGGCTTGAACACGACCGCGTTGCCGGCGGCGATGGCGTAGGCCAGCGAGCCCATCGGCGTGAAGACCGGGTAGTTCCACGGGCCGATGACGCCGATGACGCCGAGCGGTGGGTATTCGACGGTGGCGGCGTGGTTCGCGGCCAGGCTGCCGGAGGAGACCTTGTGTGGGCCGAGGACCTTCTTCGCGTTCTTCGCCGCCCAGTCCAGGTGGTCCAGCGTCAGCAGGATCTCCAGAACGGCGTCGTCGCGTGGCTTGCCCGTCTCGGCGCCGACGAGTTCGGCGAACTCCTCGACCCGACGGGCGATCAGCGAGCGCCAGGCCACGAGGTGGCGGCGGCGCTCGTCGAACTCGAGCGCGCCCCAGGCCGAGGAGGCCGCCCGGGCGCGAGCCACGGCGGCGTGGACCTGCTCCGGGCCGTCGACGGGGTAGCTCGCGAGCACGCGGCCGGTCGCGGGGGCCAGGGAGTCGAACGTGGAGTCGCTCGGACCCTCGCCGGCGGTCTCACGGTCGGAAAGAATGGTCATGCGGACCTCCTGGGGAATCTGTGCGGATCGTACCGGCGGTGTTGACACCGTGTCAGTTGCCCTGCCTCAGCTGTCGGCGAGCAGGGCGACGGGGTCGTCGGCGACGCCGCGGCAGACGTCGCAGCGTCCGCAGGGCACCGCGACCGGCTCGCCGACGACGTCGAGCAGGTTCGCCCAGCGGCAGCAGTCGGCGGGGAACAGCTGCGCCGCGTCGTCGTTGTCGGCGGCGTCGTCGGTGACGACGAGCACGTCCGGGACGGGTCCGCTCCGCCCGGGGAGTTGGTGGAGCAGGTCGAGCAGCGCCCTGCGGTCTCGAGTGGTCTGCGCCCCGGCGAGCAGCGCGAAGGCGGGGCCGCGTCGACCGAGCCCGTCGAGCCCCGGGACGGATTCGGCACCGACGACGAGGGCCCGCAGGCCCCCGCGACGCCACTGACTGATGGCCGATGCCCGGGCCGTTCGCCGAGCGGGCGAGGGGAGCGCGGCGATGCGGGCGCCACGGGTCAGCAGGCCGCGGGTGAGCCGGCGGGTCGCCTCGTCGTTCCCGCCGACGACGAGGCCGGGATGGTTGGTTCGCACGAGCAGGTCGGCCACGAGGTCGCGGCGGCGGTTCTCGTCCCGGACGCGTGCGACGCCGAGCAGCAGCCCTGCCGGGTGGAAGCCGCCCCCGGCGCGCGTGGGTTCGACGAGTCCGTAGGCGCGGCACAGCTCGTCGCGTTGTGCTGTGTCGGCCGCTGCCGCGAGTACCAGCACCGGTGGCCGGAGCCCGCGGTCGGCGAGGTCGGCGCGCAGCAGGCGAACGCCGTCCGCCGCCGGTTGTCCTGCAGGGCTCTCGACGACGACGAGCGCCGGTGGGTGGCTCCGCAGGTCCGTCGCCACCGCTGGCTCGTTCAGGTCGGCGGCGCGATGGAAGCGGAAGTCCGGGACGGCGTCGGCCTCCTCCCGCATGGCGAGGACATCGGCGTCGCTCGGTGGGCGAGCGACGGGACCAGGCCCGGCAGCGGTCACCGGCTCTCCCGGGTCGCCGGCCCTCTCGCGTGGCGCGGGCTCGACGACCCCATCGTCGGGGAGCAGACCCCCGCCACCCGGATCGGCGCCGAGCCAGAGCGTGGACCCCGCCTGGTCGGTCTCGAGCGCCAGCCCAGCGAGCAGGCCGGTGGCCGTCGCTCCGGCGCCCGGTGCGAAGCAGGCGAGGACGTCGCGCCCGTGGGTGACCGCCTCGACCACCTCGAGTTGACCGGGCCGGGGCTCGTCGAAGCCGAGGGCGGCGAGGGCGCCGGCCAGCCCGGTTCGGGCAGGCCGGCGTACCGGCCATCGCGGGAAGGCGGCACTCGGCCAGAGGTAGGGCAGGTCGTCGGGGACGTCACCGAACAGCGGCCGGTAGAACTCGGGCTGCTTGCGGACCAGGGCGCTGCGATGCGACAGGTGCAGCAACGGGAGGCCGACCCAGGGCGGAAGCTGCCCGGCTACGGCGAGCTCTGCGGGGTCGGGCCGGCGTCCGTCGGTGAAGACGAGCAAGGAGTTCTCGACGGTGTCGGCGTTGCCGCGCCGCACCCATTCACCGCAGTTGGCCAACCCGTAGGCGACGAGCGCCGGGATGAACCCGCGCCACATACGCACCGCGGGGTGGTTCTTCCAGGCGTACTCGGGCCAGGTGAGCGCCCGGAGGATCTGGAAGGTCTCCACCCGCTGCTTGCCGAGGCGCCGGTCGTCGAGGACGACGCTGGAGGCGGTGAAGTCGGCGTAGGGCAGGAAGGTCTGCATCGAGATGCGGCCTACCCGGTACTCGGATGGTCAGCCGCCGGCCGGGTCAACTGCGGGACGAGTCAGCTGCTGGCGGTACCGAGTGCCTCGGCGCGGGCGGCCTCGACGTCGGAGAGGAAGCCGCGTGTCATGGCCGCGACCTCGTCCGGGTGCTCGAACTGCGGGACGTGGCCGCAGTCCTCGAGCACGATCGCTCCCGCGTCGGGCAGGGCCCGGGCGACGTAACGGGCGAAGGCGGCGGGTACCAGCCGGTCGCGGTCACCCCAGACGAACAGCGCGGGCGGTTGCAGCGACGGCAGCCGGTCCCAGAAGCCCTTTTCGCCGTAGGCCTCGTCGAGGTAGATCTGACGCAGGCAGGACAGGAACGCGAACCGGCCCTCCCGCGTCCCGAAGGTGCGCAGGAACTCATCGGCGCCGGCCTC
>JAVEDQ010000077.1 GCA_030840885.1 Frankiaceae bacterium | reverse complement strand
GCGCCGACCTCTACGGCTGTCCCGCCCAACGGCAGCACCGGCTACAACCTGCTCGACGTCGAGCCGGTCCCGACCGGCACGACCTTCAGCGTCGACGTCACCGTGCGCCGGCACTCGACCGGCGAACTGCTGAGCAGCCGCTCGATCACGCTGAGCACGCCTGCTGCCAAGTGAGCTCCAGGCCCGTACCCGTTCGGGCCGCCTGCACGATGCCGCGAGCGTGGCGGTCAGGGACGGGCGGAGGCCGTGCTCACCGCCTCGGCCTCGGTGCGGTACAGCCAGGCGTAGAGGGCGGTGACCGTCAGCCCGTCGGTGATCTCGCCGTCCGCGAGCAGGTCGACGACGCGGTCACGCGGGACCCAGGCGACCTCGGCGGCCTCACCGATCGAGGTCGGGTCCCCGACGTGCTCGGCGTCGGTGGCCAGATAGCAGTGGAAGGTCTGGTCGAGCAGCCCGGACGACGGGTGGAACCGCACGAGCGGTGCCATCGGACCGACCGGGCGCCACCCGGTCTCCTCCAGGGCCTCCCGACGTGCCGCCTGCTCGGGCGTCTCGCCCGCCTCGATGCCGCCGCCGGGCACCTCCCAGCCCCAGGTGTCGGGGATGAAGCGGTGGCGATGGATCAGCAGGACGCCGCGACCGGGCACGGCGACCAGCGCTGCGGACGCCGGGATGTGGCAGCGGATGAGGTGGTGCTCGGGCACCCGGAATCCGCCGGGTTCCTCGACGTCCGCGAGCACGACGGCCAGCCGCTCGGAGGCGTAGACCGTCTTCTCGCCGTGGACCTGCCACTGCCCGTGCCGCATGGGTCGCAGGCTACGGACCTGCCGGCAGCGATCGCCGATGCTCCGACGGCAGCAGTCAGGGATCGGATCCCCGATCGACATGCTTCGGCAATGCCTTTCCTCTAGGTTAGGAAGTTGTGTCAGACGGCAGGTATGTACGGGTCAAAACCGGGTCTGAGCTGGTCATATGCATCGTTTGTGGTCGAAAGACGGCGCACGACCTCGTCGTCAGCGGCCTGGGAGGCCGAC
Organism: Frankiaceae bacterium; assembly: GCA_030840885.1. Lineage (GTDB taxonomy): Bacteria > Actinomycetota > Actinomycetes > Frankiales > Frankiaceae > JAVEDQ01. The sequence goes on along the minus strand of JAVEDQ010000077.1, from coordinate 3,708 downwards.
TGCGCCGCAGCGTGCCACGCAGCGATCTGCGGCACTACAGCCTGTGCCGGGTCTGCGGCACCAAGATCCCCCATACCGGGGAGACATCCGCCGCAGCGGTGCCCGCTGAGCAGACCTCGTCCGGCACGCCCGCCTCGCTCAACCTGACCGACGGCGGCTGAGTCAGCGGGCGTTGGCGAGGCCGAGCGGTGCCACGGCCAGGCCGGGGAAGATGCCGCTGACGTCGCCGACGCGGCAACGCTTCTGCAGGATCTCGGTGAGGATCTGCCGGTAGTCGGTGGCCACGGCCAGGTCGCCGTTGTCGAGGTTCGCGGGAGCGAGCCCGGGCCAGCGTCCGTAGACCTGGCCGCCGCGCAGGCCGCCGCCGAGGGCGAGCACCGCCTGGCCGTAGCCGTGGTCGACGCCGCCATCGCCGTTCTCCTTCGCACGGCGGCCGAACTCGGTCAGGGTCACGAGGCTGACGTTGGCCAGACCGGCGCCGAGGTCGGTGGCGAAGGCGGCGAGGCAGGCGGCGACGTCGGCGAGCTGCTTGTGCATCCAGCCGTTGGCGTCGCCGGGGCGGCCGAGGCCGTTGTGCATGTCCCAGTTGCCGTAGTCCAGCGTCGCGACCTGCAGGCCGACGTTGCCCTTGATGAGGCGGGCGAGATCACGGAGCGCCTTGCCCAGCGCGCTGGTCGGGTAGACCGCACCGTTCGCGGGGGTGTAGCCGGCCGTCTTCATGCTCGCCGCGGTGGACAGCGCGGCCAGCGTCGTCGCTGCCTGCTGCGCCACCGGGTGCTGCACACCGGCGTGCATCGCCGACAGCGCGGCGAGCACCTGCGGCCGGTAGCCGTCCCAGACGTTGAGGGTGAAGCTGTCGATCGAGCTCATCGCGAGGTCGGGGGACGGGCCGAGCAGGCTGCCCGGCAGCATGTTCGAGCCGAGCTGCACCGCCTGGAAGGCGGTCCCCGCGCCGCGGACGCCGAGCACGCGGTCGAGCCAGCCGGTCCGCAGTGAGGTGCCGGGGGCGGCCCGCTCGAGCTCCTCGCTGTCCTTGAAGTGGCTGCGGCTGCCGGTGGGCTGGCCCACGGCGTGGACGACCGCGAGCTTGCCGGTGTCGTAGAACGGCTTGAGCGGCGCGAGGGCAGGGTGCATCCCGAACACGCCACCCAGCGGGAGGGCCAGGCTCGACGGGATGCCGATGTTCGGACGCAGCCCGGCGTAGGCCGGGTCGCCGACCGGCGGGATCACCGACAGGCCGTCGACACCGCCGCGCAGCGAGAGCACCACAAGGACGTCGCCGGTGTACGTCGGGTCGGCGGCGTAGGCCAACCGGGACGACAGCACCGAGCCGCTGACCGCAGCGGCGGCGCCTGCCGCGCCGATGCCCTTGAGCATCGTGCGGCGGTTGATGCCGCGCTGCTGCGGGATCCGGGCGGCGACGTCAGTCGGGCAGCCGCAGGCGGCGTCGGCCTCAGCGGCGGCGTCGGCCTCGACGGCGGCGTCGGAACGGGTGCGCAGGAAGCTCATCGCTGAATCCAGTTCGGTGAGTCGAGGAGGAGCGCAGCGGTGATGTCGATGCGCCATTTGATGCTGTCGGCGACACGTGGGGTGCCGGCGTCGAGGAATGTGACCAGTGGGGTGCGCTGAGCGTCGGCGAGTCGGATGCCGAGCAGGCGGTTGGAGAGCACGTCGACCAGCGCGCCGTTGTCGGCGGGGGTCGCGCCGCCGAGCAGGGTGGCGAACGCGGGGGTGGTCATCCCGTCGGTCCACCAACCACGGATGACGCCCATGTGGCTGTTCCAGCGTCCGAGCAGGCCGCTGGTGGACAGCCAGGCGCCGGCGACGTCGGGGAAGCCGTTGGGTGGGCCCCAGTTCAGCGGGGCCTGGCCGAGACCGTTGATGTTCCAGTAGAGCCCACCGAGGCTGGTGGCGTCGCCGGGGGCGGGGGTGACGCCGACGGTCCGGGCGGCGCCGAGGACGTCTTCGAGGGGTCGCTTGGTCTTCTGGCCGATGCTGGAGGTGAACTCGGCGCTGGTGAACAGGGCGCGCAGCACGGGGACGATGGCGGTGTCGTTGGCGAGGTAGGTGTTGGCGAGCAGGGTGACGAGGCTCGCCGGTGGGGTGTCGCTGACGAAGCGGGTGGCGAGTTTGGTGGCGAGGCGGGTTGCGGTGGCGGGGTGGTGGGCGAGGTAGTCGAGGTAGGACTCGGCGACGTGGAGACCGTTGAAGTCGTTGTCGTTGGGGCTGGTGAAGCCGAGCACCTTGACGGGGCCGAGGTAGCGCCAGTCGTTGTAGTAGGCGAATTCGCCGTGGCGGCCGATGGTGTAGCCGGTCATCAGGCGGGCGGAGTCGACGACCTCGGCCTGGGTGTAGCCGGCGTCGCGGCCGACGGTGTGGAGCTCGAGCAGTTCGCGGCCGTAGTTCTCGTTCAAGGTGTCGGCGGAGCTGGAGGCGTTGTCGAGGTAGCGGCCCATCGCGGCGGACTTGGCCGAGGCCTGCAGCAGCGCCGAGAACTTGCCGAGGGCGTTCTTGCGGATGACCTCGCGGTCCTCGACGGTCTTGACGTCCCACGCCTCTCCGCTGGGGGTGGTGACGTTGAAGTGGTTGGACCAGAACTCGACCATCACCTCGAACAGCTGCCGCTTGCTGAACAGCGCCCGCGCCAGCGTGGCCCGGCCCAGCTCCATCATGGGACCCCCGCTGTACTTGGGGTAGCCGGCGCGGAGCTGCATCGTGGTCATGGGCAGCGACGGGTAGCGGGTGAGGTAGGCGTCGCAGGCGCTGTCGTCGATCGCGGCCGGGTTGAGCTGCTGGTTCAGCCACGCCGCCGCACCGATCGCGCGGACCTCGGCGACCAGCGCCGGTGTCGGGCCGAACGTCGCACGTCGCAGCAGATGCCACACCGGATCGGTGCCGAGCAGGTTCGGCACCGGCGCACCGGCGGCCACCACCGACTGCGCCCGCAGGATCGGCAACGTCGCGGTGCTCCGCGCCGCTCCCGACCCGGCGACCCCCGCCGAAGCAGCCGGATCTGTCGCCACGGCCTTCGGCGCCAGCGCCGCGCCCGAGCCCGCCGTGCCGGCGGCGGTCGCGGACGTGAGGGACGCGGTGGGGGACAGCGGCGTGCACGACGCCAGGGCCGCCGTCACCACACCGGCACCGGCCACGGTCAGCACCTGCCGGCGCCCGGGACGCAGGCGTTCACCGTCGGCCACGGCATCGTGGGCCGCGACGACGGCGGGGTCGGCGGCGGGGTCGGCGGCCGTTGCCGGGGTAGACGCGGTGATGCTCACGCTCTGTGCTTCGGCAGAGGCGACCTCCCCCTTTCGGTCGGGCCGTGACTAAGCCGCTCGACCTGCGCAATCTCGCCCGACCGGCCTAACCGATCAGCGGGGGACCCTTCTGCAAGGTTCGGGAACATCGCTCGGAGTGATGACACGGGTCCGGCGGCAGTTGCTCAGTCGGGCGGTGCCGGAACTTGGGCCGGCTGCGGGAGCTCCTAGACGTCCCCGACGTCGGTGGGCGGCGCGATGAGGTCGGACGCGTCGACGTGGCGGTGCATCTCGACGTGCGGTCCGAAGTCGGGGTCCTGCCATATTTCGCCGACCTCGATGAAGCCGGCCCGGGCGTAGAAGCCGCGGGCGGCGATGCGCGCCTGGCACCAGAGCAGGCCGCCGCCGAGGCGGGCGACACCGTCGAACACCCGGACGAGCAGCGCCGCCCCGA
>JAVEDQ010000076.1 GCA_030840885.1 Frankiaceae bacterium | reverse complement strand
CGGCTCGGGGTTGAACGCGGCGTGCCCGCCAGCGATCACCAGCGGGTGGGCGTCGGTGCGGTCGGCGGCGCGGCGCGGGATGCCGGCCAGGTCCAGCGCGATGAGGAAGTTGGTGTAGCCGAGCTCGGTCGAGAAACTGACGCCGAACACGTCGAACGCGGTCACCGGGCGGTGGCCGTCGACGGTGAACTGCGGGACGTCGTGCTCCCGCATCAACGCCTCGAGGTCCGGCCAGACGCTGTAGGTGCGCTCGGCGAGGACGTCGGGCTGCTCGTTGAGGACCTCGTAGAGGATCATGAGGCCCTGGTTGGGCAGGCCGACCTCGTAGGCGTCGGGGTACATGAGCGCCCACCGCACGGCGGCGCTGTCCCAGTCCTTCACCTGCGCGTTGAGCTCGCCCCCGACGTACTGGACGGGCTTGCGCACCGAGGGCAGCAGCGCCTCGAGGCGGGGGAAGAGCGACTCGACGGGCATGCGTTCAACGGTACGCGCGCCTCCGTCGCCCTCCGGCCCGATCGAACGGTGGACGTCTTGGCGCGCCGACCAGCACGGATGCCCCCAAGATCTGCACGCCTCGGACGGGGGTAAGTCGGCAGCGGCTATCGGCTGCGGCGGTACACGTTCTGCAGCAACCCGATGGCTATGAGGTTGGCGAACATCGCCGAACCGCCGTAGGAGACGAACGGCAGCGGCAGCCCCGTCACCGGCATGATGCCGAGCGTCATGCCGATGTTGACGAAGGCCTGGAAGGCGAACCAGACGCAGATACCAACGGCGACGAGCAGGCCGAAGGTGTCCTCGGAGGCCCGGGCGATCGACAGCGCCCGCCACAGGATCACCGAGAGCAGCAGGAGGATGCCGCAGGCGCCGAGGAACCCGAGTTCCTCGCCGGCGACCGTGAACACGAAGTCGGTCTTCTGCTCCGGGACGAACTGCCCCTGCGTCTGCGAGCCGTGGAACAGCCCCTGCCCGAGCATGCTGCCGTTGGCGTTGGCCAGCAGCGCCTGCGCGACGTTGTAGCCGGTGCTCCCCGCGTTGGCGACGTTGTTGCCCGCGAACTGGGTGAGCCGGGCCTCCTGGTAGGGCTTGAGCAGGTGCAGCCCGAGCACCGCCCAGCCGAGCAGCGCGCCCGAGGTGACGAGGCCGACGACCCATCGGACCGGGGCACCGGAGCAGGCGATGACGCCGAGGATGACGAAAACGAACACCATGGTGGTGCCGAAGTCGGGCTGCAGCATGATCAAGCCGAGCGGCAGCGCCGCCATGGCCAGCACGAGCAGCACGTCGCGGCTGCGCGGCGCGGACGAGACACCGAACCGGGAGTCGTCCCGCTTCTCCCCCAGGATCATCGCCATGCCGACGACGAGCGCGACCTTGGCGAATTCGGAGGGCTGCAGCTGGAAGCCGGCGGGCAGCACGATCCAGGAGCGGGCGCCGTTGATGGTCGACCCGATGAGCAGCACCGCGGCCAGGGCCAGCAGCGATGCGACGTAGAGCACGGGAGCCGAGGCGCGCAGCAACGAGTAGTCGACACTCGCCACGGTCACGGCCATGACCAGACCGATGCTGATGTTGATGCCCTGGCGCTTCAGGTAGGCCAGCGGGTCGAGGCCGGCGTCGACCTGGATCTGCTTGGTCGCCGAGTAGACGAGCAACGCCCCCAGCCCACAGAGCGCCAGCGTCGAGACCAGCAGCAGCCAGTCGATGGACCGCAGGATGTCGGCGCGGCGGACCGAGCGGGCCCGGGCCTCGCGCTCGCGGAACGAGGTCGCCCCCCGCAAGCCCGGAAGGTCGGACAGGCCGGCGCTCATCGCACACTCCCCACCGGGACGGAGCTGCCGTCGGCCCGGACCGCGGGCAGCTTGGTCGGCGGCGTGTTGTTCGGGAACGCCCCGGGGCGCCCGATGCCGTAGAGGGCCTCCCAGACCTTGCGCGCGGCCGGTGCGGCCACCTCGCCACCGGTGCGACCCGCGTTCGGGATGGACATGACCACGACGTACTTGGACTGTGGCAGCGGTCCGAAGGAGGCGAACCACGACGTGTCGCCCTGGCCCTCGACCTCTGCGGTGCCCGTCTTGCCGGCCACGTGGACCTGCTGCATCGGGAATCCGCCGAAGGCGCCGGCGGCGGTGCCGCGGGTGGTGACGTCACCGAGCGATTGGCGGATGTAGTCGAGCACTGCCGGGTCCACGTTCACCTTGCGCTTGACCTTCGGCTCGATCCGGTGGTTCAGCGAGCCGTCGGGGTTGAGCACTGCCTTGGCCAGGTGGGGCTCGTAGACCGTCCCGCCGTTGGCGATGGCCGCATACCCAGTCGCCAGCTGCAAGGGGCTGACGTTGAGGTACGCGCCCTGCCCGATGGCGAACTGGGTCGCCGCGCCACCGTTGTAGAGGTAGCCGTCGATGCAGGCCTCCCGCGCGTACTTCTGGAACTTCGCCGCCTGGGTCGGGTCGGACTCCTCGGGATAGCCGGTCTGCGCCCGTCGGCAGTAGGAGTCCTTCAGCTGGTTCCAGTTCGCGACGGCCGCGGCCCGGTCGACGATCGCCCCTGCCGTCTCACCGGGGAGGTCGATGCCGGTGCGCGCCCCGAAGCCGAACATCTTGGCGTTCTTCACGTAGACCTCCTGCGGCGGGGCGTAGGGGCCCTTGCCGTTGCGGAGGCCGCCGTCGGCGAGCCAGGAGTCGTAGGCGAACTTGTCGAAGATGACGTCGCAGGAGATGACGAGGGCTTGGTGCAGCGAGATCGACCCGGCCGAGGAGCCCTCGAAGTTGTGGAAGACCTGGTCACCCACCTGCAGGCTGGGTGCGCAGTCGTAGCTGCTGTTCAGCGAGTTGCCGCTGCCGACGGCGGCGGCCAACGAGAACGGCTTGAAGGTCGAGCCGACCGCACCCGAGCCCTGGTAGGCCCTCGAGAACAGCGGGGTGCCGGCGCCCGCGTTGTTGAGCTGCGCGTACTCCTCCTGCGAGATGCCGCCGACGAACGCCGAGGGGTCGTAGCCCGGCAGCGAGGCCATGGCGACGACCTGGCCGTTGGTGGCGTCGAGGACCACCCCGCTCGCCGCCTTGCTCCGGGTGCCCGCGATCGCCTGGCTGAGCGAGTCCTCGAGCGCCTGCTGCACGTTCATGTCCGTGCCCAGCACCACCGTGTCGCCGACGGTGGCCGGGGTGCTGGACACCTCACCGGAGACCCGGCCGAAGCGGTCGACGGCGAGCTTGCGCACGCCGTTCTGACCCCGCAGGACAGCGTCGTACTGCTGCTCGAGCCCGCCGAGCCCGACGGTGTCGGTGCGCGTCCGGTCCGGCGACTTGTCGAGCTGCGCCTGGCTGATCGGGCCGACGTAGCCGACCTCGTGCCCGCCGACCGGGCCGAACGGGTAGGTCCGCAGCGCCTGGGTGTCGGCGACGACGCCCGGGAAGTTCTCCGGGTGCTCGAGGATGGCGAGCGCCTTCTGCGGCGTGACGTCGGTGGCGACCGGGATGGGCTGGTACGGCGACCCGTTCCAGCAGGGCTGCGACACCGTCGCGGTGCACAACCGCGTGGCGGCGACGAGCTCCAACGGCTGCATCCCGAGCACGCCCGCGAGCTTGGTGAGCACCGCGGCCCCGTGGTCGGACTGCCGGTCGAGCACGCTCCGGTCGGCGCTGACCACGAGCGTGGTGCGGTTGCTGGCGACGACCCGGCCGGTGTCGTCGACGATGAGCCCTCGCGGTGCGGGGGTGATCGCTTCGCGGACGCGGTTGTCCTGCGCCTGGTTCTGGTAGTGGTCGGCCTGCAGGATCTGCAGCGACCAGAGCCGCATCGCGAGTGTCGCGAACAACGAGACGACCAGGACGCGCATGACGGTGATGCGGACGCTGCTGCGCCCCGGCGGGGTCCGGAACTTGGAGGTGCTCATCGCCGCACCCCCGATCGCCAGGCAGAACTTCTGGGTCGGCGACGACGGGGTCGGCCACCGGAGCCCGGCCGCACCCCGAGGATGCGTCCGATCGCCGGGAAGAGGAAGGGGGTCACGACGAGGCCGTAGAGCACCGCCGCGAGGGTCCGGTCCAGCAGCAGACCGCCGCCGGCGCGGCCGTCGTCGACCAACGCGCCCGTACCCGCGAACAGCAGCGCTGCCGCGATCCCGCCGACCACGACCGCGGCAAGGGGCACGGCGACGGAGCGTTCCGCGTCCTGCCGCAGCATGCCGACCAGGTAGCCGACGATGCAGAGCACCGCAGCGAGCCGGCCGAGCGCGTGGTCGGAGAGCAGGTCGGCGCCGAAGCCGGCGAGGAACCCGGTGAAGGCACCGAGGCCGGGGCCGGTCTGCAGCGCCACGGAGGCGACCACCACCACCAGCAGGTCGGGGGTACCGAAGGGGATGTCGAGCTGGGCCAGCACGGTCCGCTGCAGCAGCAGGACGAGCAGCAGCAGGACGACGATGCCGAGGTAGCCCAGAATCGTGACGCCGCCGACTCCACCGCCGCCGCCGCCACCACCGCCACCGCCGTTGCCGGAACGGCCCAGGCCGCTGCTGCGCGGCGTCGGACCGGTCGCGGCGACGCTGCGCACCTGCACAGGAAGGGTCATCGACGGGTCCCG
>JAVEDQ010000073.1 GCA_030840885.1 Frankiaceae bacterium | reverse complement strand
GCCCGGGCGATCCTCGACCAGCTGCCGCACGAACCGCTGCTGTACGTGGGGGACACCCTGCACGGTCCCTACGGCCCGCTCCCGATCGCCGAGGTCCGCCGGCACGCGCTCGACGTCATGGACCATCTGGTCGACGAGGGCGTGAAGATGCTGGTCATCGCCTGCAACTCGGCCAGCTCGGCCTGTCTGCGGGACGCCCGCGAGCGATACGACGTCCCAGTCGTCGAAGTGGTGCTGCCGGCGGTGCGCCGGGCGGTCCGCTCCACGCACAGCGGCCGCGTCGGCGTCATCGGGACCCGCGCCACCATCGCGAGCAAGGCCTACGACGACGCCTTCCACGCCGTCCCCGGGGTCGAGCTGACCACGGCGGCCTGCCCCCGCTTCGTCGACTTCGTCGAGCGAGGTGAGACCTACTCACCTGAGCTGCTCGCCCTCGCCGAGGCCTACGTCGCGCCGCTGCAGGCCGCCGAGGTCGACACCGTGGTGCTGGGCTGCACCCACTATCCCCTGCTCACCGGGGTGCTGAGCCTCGTGCTCGGCGACGGCGTGACGCTCGTCAGCAGCGCCGAGGAGACCGCGAAGGACGTCTACCGCGTCCTCGCACAGGCCGGACAGTTCCGCGACCCCGAGCTGCCGCCGCCGCACCACCGCTTCCTGGCCACCGGCGATCCGGAGCCGTTCGAACGGCTCGGCCGCCGGGTTCTCGGGGCGGTGGTGGAGGACGTCATGCAGGCCGTCCGCCCGCAGCAGCCCGGGTCGACGGTGCCGGACCGGCTCGGGGCGACGGCCGCCCAGCTCACCCGCGAGCGGGCGGAGGCCTGAAGCGTGCAGCTCACCATCCTTGGTTGCTCGGGGACGTTCCCCGGTCCCCTGGGGCCCTGCTCGTCCTACCTGCTGGAGGCCGACGGCTTCCGGCTGCTCCTCGACGTCGGTAACGGCTCCCTCGGTCCGCTGCAGGCGAGGGTGGGGCTGCTCGGCGTCGATGCGGTGCTGCTGAGCCACCTGCACGGCGACCACTGCCTCGACCTCATCGCCTACTCCTACGCCCGGCGCTACCACCCCGAGGGACCGCTCACGCCGCTGCCCGTCTACGGGCCGAAGGACACCCAGAAGCGGCTGTGCGACGCGTTCGAGGAGTGGCCCCCGGACGCGCTGTGCGACGTCTACGAATTCCGTGACCTCGCGCCGGGCCGACGGGCGATCGGCCCGTTCTCGGTGGTCGCCGAACGGGTGTCGCACCCCATCGAGGCCTTCGCGTTCCGCATCACCGCGGGGGATCGGTCGGTCACCTACTCCGGCGACACCGGCAGCTCGGAGAACCTCGACAAGCTCGCCGTCGACACCGATCTGCTGCTCTGCGAGGCCTCCTGGCACGACAGCCCTCGCAACCCGCCCGGGGTCCACATGTCGGGCCGGGAGGCGGGGGAGACCGCAGCCCGGGCCGCCGCGCGGCACCTCGTGCTCACCCACATCGTCCCGTGGGCCGACCCGCCGGCGCTGCTGCAGGAAGCAACGGGCGCGTTCGAGGGGCCCATCACCATCGCGCAGCCGGGCCTCGTCTTCGACCTCTAGGCCGTTAGATCGAGGGTCGTCCGCCGAGCAGGCACGCGGCTGGCGTGAGGTGATGCACTCGCCGCAGGTTTCGGAATGCCTTCCGCGGTGGCCCCGTTGGCGCAAAGGATGACTTCTCCGCCGTCCACCGACATGCCCCACTTCGTCCGCCCGCAGGGCGCCCGTCTCGTCCTGGCGCTGTTCGCACTCGCCCTCGGCGGCTTCGGCATCGGGACGACCGAGTTCGCCACGATGGGCGTGCTGCCCGAGATCTCCGACGACCTGCGGACCTCGATCCCGTCCACCGGGCACCTGATCTCGCTCTACGCCCTGGGCGTCGTCGTCGGTGCACCGCTGCTGGCGGTGCTCGGTGCGCGGCTCCCACGCAAGCAACTGCTGCTCGGGCTCATGCTCGCCTTCACCGTCGCGAACCTGGCCTCGGCGCTGGCGCCGTCGTTCGGTCTGCTCGCGGTCGGCCGCTTCCTCTCCGGCCTGCCGCACGGCGCCTACTTCGGCATCGGCTCGGTCGTCGCTGCCCGGCTCGTCGCGCCCGAGCGCCGCGGCCGCGCGGTGGCGACGATGATGGCCGGGCTGACGACCGCGAACCTGGCCGGCGTGCCGCTCTCGACCGTGCTCGGGCAGGCCTACGGCTGGCGCGCCACGTACGTCGTCGTCACGGTTCTCGGCGCTCTCACCCTGCTCGCGCTGGCGCTGTGGCTTCCCCATGTGCCGGGCGACCCGGCGGTGGGCATGCGCAGCGAACTGAACGGGCTGCGGGAGCGCCAGGTGTGGCTGACCGTGCTGACCGGGGCCATCGGCTTCGGAGGCTTCTTCGCCGTCTACAGCTACATCGCCCCCACGCTGACCGACGTCTCCGGCTACGCCGCCGGGTCCATCTCGTTCATCCTCGCTCTATTCGGGCTGGGGATGACGCTGGGCAACGTTCTGGGCGGCCGGCTCGCCGACTGGTCGGTCGACAAGACGCTGCGCCTCGGGCTCGGCTCGCTCGTCGTGGTCCTGCTGGCCTTCACCGTGCTCGTGCACGGCCGCGCCACCGCCGCGATCGGGGTGTTCCTGCTCGGCGGGTCCGGCTCGGCCATGATCCCGGCGCTGCAGGCCCGGCTGATGGACGTCTCCGGCTCCGCGCAGGCCCTCGGCGCCGCGCTGAACCACTCGGCGCTCAACGTCGCCAACGCGCTCGGCGCCTGGCTCGGCGGCCTGGTCATCGCGGCCGGTTTCGGCTACCCGTCGACGGCGGTGGTGGGGGCGGCGCTCGCGGCCGCCGGGTTGCTCGTCGTGCTCATCGGCCGACGCCTTCCGTCCGGCCGCGAACAGGCGCACCCCGCCGAAGCTGCCCGGCAGCTGGTCAGCGCCGGCACCGGCTGACGAGCCTTCCCGGCCAACTCCCCACCGCGCCTACATATCGTTCACATGTGACGAGTGAACACTGGTTCTCGTGCGCGTTCTCGTGGTCGAAGACGAAACCCGGATGGCAGCTCTGCTCAAGCGGGGCCTGGAAGAGGAGGGCTACGCCGTCGACCTCGCCGCCGACGGCGACGAAGGCCTGTTCCTCGCGATGGAGAACGAGTACGACCTCGTTCTGCTCGACGCGATGCTGCCCGGTCGGGACGGCTACGACGTCTGCCGCACGCTGCGCGAGCGTCGGCGCTGGGCCCCGGTGCTCATGCTCACCGCTCGGGACGGCATCGCCGACCGCGTGGCCGGGCTCGACGCCGGTGCCGACGACTACCTGACCAAGCCGTTCGCCTTCGCCGAGCTCACCGCCCGGCTGCGTGCACTGCTGCGCCGCGGGAGCACCGAGCGGGCCCCCGTCCTCGAGGTCGGCGACCTCACGCTCGACCCCGCGGCGCACTCCGTGCACCGGGCCGGGCAGAACGTCGACCTGACGGCCAAGGAGTTCGCACTGCTCGAACTGCTCATGCGCCACCCTGGCGAGGTGCTGAGCCGCACGCGCATCCTGGAGCACGTGTGGGACTTCGCGTACGACCCGAGCAGCAACGTCGTCGACCAGTACATCGCCTACCTGCGGCGCAAGATCGACAAGCCCTTCGACCGCGACGACGTCGAGACGGTGCGCGGCGCCGGCTACCGGTTGCGCGCGGCGCGCGTAGCCGCCTCGGCCCGGGTCTGACGAACGGGTCGATCGGACGTCCAAGGTGCCCGCGCCCGTTGACCGGCGGTTGTTGCCGCGGGGCATCCGGGCGCGCCTGACCGCCACCTACACGCTGGCGGCGACCTTCCTCATCGCCGTCGGTGCGGTGGTGTTCCTGGTGACGCTCACCGCGGGCCTGCACGCCAACCTCGACAGCGATCTCGCCACCCGCGTCGGCACGCTCTCGAGCGTCCTGCAGGATGCCGACAGCAGCGAGTTCCCGATCGCCCAATCCGCCTCGCCGACCACAGTCTCGGTGCCGCGGCCGCCGCTGCACTCCGGCCTGTCCGACGCCATCGACGCCTACCGGACCCCGGGCGGTCGAGTGATCTCCCCAGGTGGGGTAACACTGCCGGCGATCGTGCTGCCGTCCGGGTTGTCGCCTGGCCCGGGGCACGCGCCGGCCTACACCTCCGTTGAGGTCGGGCGCTCCACCTACCGCCTCGCCGTGCAGGGCGTTGCCCGACCCGACGGCACCTGGCTCGCTATCGCCGGAGCCTCGCGGGCGAGCAACGAGGAGGCGGTGCACGAGGTCGTCCGGGGAGTCCTCGTCGCCGGGCCTGCGCTCATCCTGATCGTGGCGCTCGGAACCTGGCTGCTCGGCGGCGCGGCGTTGCGCCCGGTGGACCGGATGCGGCGTGACGCGGCAGCTCTGGGAGCGCAGCCCGGAGACGCCCGGCTCCGCGTGCCGGCGACCGGCGACGAATTGGCTGCGCTGGCCACCACGCTGAACGAGCTGTTGGACCGACTGCAGCGCAGCCTGGGCCGGCAGCGGGCGCTGGTCTCCGACGCGGGCCACGAGCTCCGCACACCGCTGGCGGTGCTGCGGATGGAGCTCGAGCTCGCCGACCGCCCCGGCCGCAGCCGCGAGGAGCTCGCCGAGGCCGTCAGCTACGCCGCTGTCGAGGCCGACCGACTCTCCCAGCTCGCCGACGACCTGCTCTTCCTCGCTCGCGCCGACGAGGGGGAGTCCCTGGTGCGGACGCAGCCGACCGACCTCGGCCCGGTGCTGCACAACGCCGCCCGCGGCTTCCGGAGCCGGGCCGAGAAGGCAGGGGTCGTCCTGGTCGTCGACGTGCCGGAGGAGATCCCGGCCCTCGCCGACGCCGCTGCCTTGCGTCGCGCCGTCGACAACGTGCTCAGCAACGCCCTCGAGCACAGCCGTCCGGGGGGACAGATCCGTCTCGCCGCCGGCTGGGGAACGTCCGGTGAGGAGCTCCTCGTCCAGGTGCGCGACAGCGGCCCCGGCTTCCCCGAGGAGTTCCTGCCGCACGCCTTCGAACGCTTCCGCCGCGCCGACGCCGCCCGTCGGCACGGCACCGGTCACGCCGGCACCGGGCTCGGCCTGGCGATCGTGGCCGAGGTCGCGGCCGCCCACGGCGGGCACGCGCGGGCCGGAAACCCCCCCGGAGGCGGCGCCGAGGTAGAACTCGCCCTGCCGGTGCAGCTCGTAGTGGCCGACTCCGGCCGCAAGGCCGTGCGTGGCAGGTGACCACCTCGGCAGCACCCGCGGAACGCGGGACTTCGGTGCGGCGTCGGTCGCCTGTGCAACGTCGGAACGCGGCGCTCGCCGTTAGCCTGGCCGGGCTCGTCGGCTTCGCCGTGCTGGTGGCCCTCGTGCTGCACGACCCGCGTCCGCTGCCGCTGGATCGCGCTCTGCACCGCCTCGCGCTCGAGCACCGCGAGCCCATCCTCGGGTTTGCGGCCTTCGTGACCCACCTGGGGACGGGACCGGTGATCCTGCCGCTCCTGCTGCTTGCCGGCGTCGTGGCCGCACGGCGGGACAGGTCCTGGTGGCTCGTCCCGGCCGGACCCGTGCTGCTGGCCGCCGGCCTGCTCGTGCGCTTCGTCGCGATGACACTGATCGACCGCCCTCGACCACCGATGCAGGACTGGACCCGGTTCGCGTCCGGGACCAGCTTCCCGTCCGGGCACACCACCACGTCCGCGCTGGGTTACACGCTGCTGCTCCTGCTGCTCGCGCCGTCGCTGCGGACTCAGCTCGGCCGGGCCGCTCTCGCGGTCGGCCTGCTCGGGGTCGCCGGGCTGGTCGGCGTCAGCCGGGTCGTGCTGGGGGTGCACTGGCCCACCGATGT
>JAVEDQ010000007.1 GCA_030840885.1 Frankiaceae bacterium | reverse complement strand
GGATTGGAGCTCAAAGCCGAGGACGTCGAGGTGGACGACGGGCTGTCGAGCGGTCCGGAAAGGAGCTAGCCATGACTCGGCCGCTGCCGGCGCCCGGGCATATGGGGGTCGACTACGAGGAGCGGGTTGATTTCGCCCGGCTGCGCGACTACCGCCTCGCCCGTGTTCAGGCGGCGTTGGAGCGCAGCGAGTGCGGCGCGTTCCTGCTGTTCGACTTCTACAACATCCGCTACACCACGCACACCTGGATCGGCGGCGCGCTCGGCGACAAGATGATCCGCTATGCGTTACTGGCCGGTGATCAGGATCCGGTCCTCTGGGACTTCGGCTCCGCCGTCAAGCACCACAAGATCTACTCGAAGTGGGTACCGGAGGAGAACTACCGGGCCGGCTTCCTGGGCTTCCGCGGTGCCGTCTCGCCCAGCGTCGGGTTGATGGAGACGGCGGTCGCCGAGATCAAGTCGCTGCTCGTGGAGGCCGGGGTCGCGGACCAACCGGTCGGGGTCGACATCGTGGAGCCGCCATTCCTGTTCGAGATGCAGAGGCAGGGATTGCAGGTAGTCGACGCCCAGCAGTTGATGCTCGACGCACGGGTGATCAAGTCGGCCGACGAGATCACCCTGCTCACCCAGGCGGTGGCGATGGTCGACGGCGTCTACCAGGACATCGTCGACGTGCTGAAGCCCGGCATCCGCGAGAACGACATCGTCGCGCTGGCCAACAAGCGGCTGTACGAGATGGGGTCTGATCAGGTTGAGGCCGTCAATGCCATCTCGGGAGAACGCTGCAACCCGCATCCGCACAACTTCACCGACCGCCTGATCCGTCCGGGTGACCAGGCGTTCTTCGACATCATCCACTCCTACAACGGCTACCGGACCTGCTACTACCGGACGTTCGCGGTCGGGAGCTCTACTGCGCCGCAGCGTGATGCCTATACGCGGGCGCGCGAGTGGATGGACGGTGGCATCGCCGGCATCAAGGCGGGCGTCGGCACCGACGAGGTGGCCGCTCTGCTGCCGAAGGCCGAGGAGTTCGGGTTCGGCAGCGAGATGGAGGCGTTCGGTCTGCAGTTCGCCCACGGCCTCGGACTCGGTCTGCACGAGCGCCCGATCATCTCCCGACTGAACTCGATGAAAGAGCCGGTCGAGCTCGAGGTCGGCATGGTCTTCGCGCTGGAGACCTACTGTCCGGCCTCCGACGGCTACTCCGCCGCGCGGATCGAGGAGGAGATCGTGATCACCGAGGACGGCCCACAGGTGCTCACGCTCTTCCCTGCCCAGGAACTCATGGTGACCCACCCCTACTGATTGCGCTGGTGGTCCTCGAGCGATGTCGAGACCACACCGACGAAAGGAACCCCATGGCGGACTTCAGCCTCGACCGTCTCACCGATCTGCCGCTCGGGCTGTTCATCGGCGGCAAGGTCGTGCCGGCCTCGGACGGAGGCCGCTTCGACGTTCTCGACCCGGCCACCGGTGAGGTGCTCACGTCCGTCGCCGACGGCACGGTCGACGACGCGATCGCCGCCGTCGACGCCGCCGACGCGGCGGCCGCCGAGTGGGCCGCCACCCCGCCACGGGACCGGGCCGAGGTGCTGCGTCGTGCGTTCGAGCTGATGACCTCGCGGGCCGACGAAGTGGCCCACCTGATGTCGTTGGAGAACGGCAAGGCGCTCGTGGACGCGCGGGGTGAGACGGCGTACGCCGCGGAGTTCTTCCGCTGGTACGCCGAGGAGGCGGTTCGCGCCGAAGGCTCGCTCATGACCGCCCCCTCGGGTGCCAACCGGATCATGGTCATGCGTCAGCCGGTCGGCATCGCCGTGCTGGTGACGCCGTGGAACTTCCCGGCCGCGATGGCGACCCGGAAGATCGGCCCTGCCCTCGCGGCCGGCTGCACGGTTGTGCTCAAGCCCGCAAGCGACACTCCGCTGACGGCCCTGCTCATGGCACAGATCCTCCACGACGCCGGCGTCCCGGCCGGCGTCGTCAACGTGCTGCCGGCGCGGCGTTCGGGTGACGTCGTCTCGGCGATGCTGCACGACCCGCGCGTGCGCAAGCTCTCGTTCACCGGATCGACGGAGGTGGGTCGGATCCTGCTCAAGGAGGCCGCCGACAATGTCGTCAACTGCTCGATGGAGCTCGGCGGCAATGCGCCGTTCCTGGTCTTCGACGACGCGGACCTGGACGCCGCGATCGACGGCGCGATGATCGCGAAGATGCGCAACGGTGGCGAGGCGTGCACCGCTGCGAACCGGTTCTTCGTTCAGTCCGGAGTGGCCGAAGAGTTCTCCCGCCGCCTTGCCGACCGGATGGCGGCGATGCGGCTGGGACCCGGCACCGACGACGCCACGCAGGTCGGGCCGTTAGTCAACGAGGAGACCGTGGGCAAGGTCGACGAGCTGGTGCGCGGAGCCGTCGAGGCGGGCTCGCGAGTGCTCACCGGCGGGTCACGCCCCGACCGACCCGGGTACTACTTCGAACCGACCGTGCTGGCCAACGTACCGGCCAACTCAGCGATCCTGCGCGAGGAGATCTTCGGCCCGGTCGCGCCGATCGTGACCTTCACCGACGACGACGAGGTGATCCGGC
>JAVEDQ010000600.1 GCA_030840885.1 Frankiaceae bacterium | reverse complement strand
CTACAAGTACCCCCGGCAGGTCGTGATCATCGACGATCTGCCCAAGACGGTCACCGGCAAGATCCTGCGGCGTGAGCTCCGGGGGTAACCCCTAGCTCTGACCGGCCCCCTAGCGGCGAGGGGTCGGCGCTTGGACTTCGCCGTACACAGGCGAGCCGAAACCCGACGGCGCACCGGGCTGAGCGACTATCGGCTGAGCGACCGAGGACTGGGGGTAGGCCGCCTGCGCTTGCCGCTGCTCGATCCCGTAGACCCGGTCGGACAACCAGTCCACCACCGCGTGCAGCAGCATGGCGAGGAGCGAGTACATGAGCACCGCGAACAGCAGAGATGGGTCGAAGACCGACTTCGACGTCACCTGCTCGGTCGGGAACATGCCGCGGAACGGCTGCATCATGCGGGCGGACGCCGTGTAGATCCAGTCGACGAACGGGGCGGTGGGACTAGCCCCGAACAGGCGGAGGAAGAATGCGATGAGCAGGATCACCACGTAGGTCATCAGGATCGCGTAGACCACCAAGATGACGACTCGCGCTACCTGCAGGATGCCGGATCGGGTCTGCCCCTGGCTCATCAGTGCCCCCTGGTACGTCGACGAGCTCCGCGCGACTCCGCGCGAGCTCCGTGAGCCGTCAGCCTGGCGTCGCCCGTGCCCCGGAACCTCGTCCCAGGAGGATGAGATTGATCGTCTCGTCCGACATCACACGCCGCCCTCGCTGACGCCGTCCTGGCCGGACTTCAACAGATCCAAGAGCTCAGCCTGAGATCGCACCCCGACCTTCGTGAAGATCGAGCTCAGATGGTTGCGCACGGTGCTCGGTCGTAACCGGAGTTCTTCGGCGATGGAAGGGACGCGTGCTCCCTCGCTCAGCTGAAGCAGTACCTCCCACTCCCGACTGGAAAGCCGGGCCAGCTCCGGGCGTTCGGCGAGAGTCGGAAAGCGGGGCGACGGGATCGTCAACCCAGCCGACAGCACCTCGTGGCCGATCCGGGTGAGGAGCAACTCCAGATCTCGAGCTCGAGCATCGCTACCGGCCGCCGGCACGGCCAGCGCGCGCACGGTGAACGCAAAGCAGGGGGGATCGGCGAGGGGTGCGACGCGCACACGACACAACAGCCAGCTCGTGTCAGCCTGACGCACGCGCATCCGCACGACCGCGTTCAGCCCGGACGAATGGGCATGCGCGAGACCGGTCAGCAGCTCCGGCAAGTCGTTGGGGTGGATCGCACTCAGGAGCGACTGGCCGGCCAGCTGGCTGGCGGTGTAGCCGAGTAGGACTTCGACGTCCGCGCTTATCCGATCGATCCGCCACTCGGCATCGACGGTGCCGATCACCCTGCTATCGGTCCGCGCCACCGCCGGGGACGTGGCAGGCACGCAGGTTTCGTCAGCCAGAAAGACGACCCCGAAACGGGCGGGGCGGTCGAGACCGAGGACGTGGGCCCAGACGTAGGCCTTCATGGTCGACCCGTCGACACGGCGAAGGGAACGGCGGGCTTCAAAGCCGTCCAGCCGACCGGTGGCAAGGAGCGGAAAGGCGCCGGTCGGCTCCTCCGCGACGAACTCGCCGACGTCATGGCCGAGGAGGCCATCCGGTCCCGACCGGAGCAGGGTGGCTGCGGCGGGGCTGACAGCAGTCAATCGATGACTCGCGAGGTCCACCCTGGCGACCGCCTGCTGGGAGCCGGTGATGACGGAGGCCGCGAGATCGTCCGCCTCGAAAACGGGGTGCCGGCCCGCTACGCCGCTCTGCGGCCCTCGGCGGTCGTGACTCATTCCGCACATCGTCTAGAGCCTGAGGACGTTCTGACCAGGGCTTTCGAGAGCTCGGGGATCCACCCTGGGAACCGAAGGGCGACGGCGGACGAGCAGTGCCTCCGCCGCCGCCCTTCACCAGCAATTCCAGCCGTCCCCCTGCCTGTTGAGGAGCACGTCCGCTCGTGACTGAGGAAGCGTTGTCCATTCGAGTGCATGTCGAGAACGAGAAAGTGATCGTCATTGCTCCGGTTGGGGAGATCGACGCCTTCAATGCGTTCAGGATGCGTGAGGTGGTCGCTGAGTTGTTGAGCTATGAGCCTCCGGCCGTGACGATCGATCTGGCGCTTGCCAGCTTCGTCGATGCCGCCGGGCTCCGGGTGTTGATCGACGCGGGAGGGCAGCTCTACATCCACGGCGGCCGGCTGACGATCCGCGGGACCAGTCAGTCCCTGCGCCTGGCCCTGCATCTGTTGGAAGGGGACAAGGTGGCTCGGGTGGTTCCGTGATCGGCGCTGATGGGCCATCGCCAGGTTGACGAGGACCGAGAACTCGCTCAGCGAGTTGAGAGCGAAGAGAGCGGACATCCTGGCGCCCTTTCCGCATCCGGTGATCCACCGAGTCCGCTTCAGGAGAACAGTGTCGGCGCCGGCAGACCATCACCCTGGTTGGATGAAGTCCGGGAAGCTCACGCCCCTAGAACGTCAGGCCGCAGGTTCACACGCCGCAGCAGCTGGGCGTTGGCTGCTACCACGATCGTCGACACGCTCATCAGGATCGCGCCGACCGCCGGTGCGGGCACGACGCCGACAAAGGCGAACACTCCGGCGGCCAACGGCACCGAGATGAGGTTGTAGCCGGTTGCCCAGGCCAGGTTCTGGAGCATCTTCCGGTAGCTGGCCTTCGACAACGTCATCACCGATAGCACGCCGCGGGGATCGTCCGAGGCAAGGACGACGCCGGCGGACTCGATGGCGACGTCGGTGCCGGCACCTATGGCGATTCCGACGTCGGCACGAGCGAGGGCCGGAGCGTCGTTGACACCGTCCCCGACCATGGCGACTCTCAGGCCACGCTTCTGCAATTCGGCGACCTTCGAGTCCTTGTCCTCGGGCAGTACCTCGGAAAACACCTCGTCGACTCCGAGATCGCGACCGACGGCGTCCGCAACCTGGTGCGCGTCGCCGGTGATCATGACGACGTGCACCTTGCGGGTCTGCAGCGCGTCGACGGCCTGGCGGGATTCGGCCCGGATCTCGTCGGCTAGTGCCAGCGCTCCGAGCACGGAGCCATTTCGGACGACGTAGAGCACGGCCGAGCCGCGTTCGACCCACTCCGCTGCTGCGGAGGAGACCTCAGCGGTGACCGTGGCGCCCGACTCGCGAAGCAGGACCGGGCCTCCCACCGCGACCAGGTCGGCGTCGACAACAGCCTGCACACCACGTCCCGTCATCGACCGGAAGTCCGTCGCGGCAGCGAGCGGGCCTCGAGCATGGGCGGCCTGCACGACGGCTCGGGCCAGCGGGTGCTCGGAGTCGGCTTCGACAGCCCCGGCGACGGCCAGCAGTTCGTCCTCGTCGACGCCGCTGGTGACGACGTCGGTGACGGCGGGTTGTCCCTTGGTGAGGGTGCCGGTCTTGTCGAACAGCACGGCGTCGATGGTGCGCATCCGTTCGAGTGCCAGCCGGTCCTTCACCAGGATGCCGCTGCGGGCGCTCATCGCCGTGGAGATGGCGATGACGAGAGGGATGGCGAGCCCGAGGGCATGGGGGCAGGCGATCACCAGCACGGTCACGGTGTGCTCGACGGCAGCGCTTGTCTCGCCGAGCAAGGTCCAGACGATAAAGGTCACGCTGGCGACAGTCACGGCGAAGTAGAACAACAGCGCCGCAGCTCGATCCGCTAGGGCCTGGGCTCGGGATCGTGACTCCTGAGCTTGTTCGACCAGACGCTGGATGCCTGCGAGGGCGGTGTTCTCGCCGACGGCACCGACTCGAACCCGTAGCGCCGAGTCGGTGGCGACAGTGCCGGCCACCACCCGGTCACCGCTGCGCTTGGTCACCGCCCGGGACTCGCCGGTAATCATGGATTCGTCGACTTCGGCCTCGCCGTCGGTCACCACACCATCGGCCGGCACTCGACCGCCGGAGCGAACGAGCACGACGTCGTCGGGGTGCAGATCGCTGAGGGCGACGCGTTCGAAGGCGCCATCGGGGGTGACCCGCTCGGCGTCGTCGGGCAACAGCGCGGCCAGCGCATCGAGGGCGTTGGATGCCTGACCAAGTGCCCGCATCTCCAGCCAGTGGCCCAACAACATGATGACGACGAGGAGCGCGAGCTCCCACCAGAAGTCGAGGTCCAGGCTGCCGATCCCGAGGCTGGTTGCGGCTGACGCTACGAACGACACGGTGATCGCCAGTGTGATCAGCAGCATCATGCCGGGCTGGCGGCTGCGGATCTCGGACCAGGCGCCGGTGAGGAACGGCCAGCCGCCGTAGAAGAAGACGACGGTTCCGAGGACCGGGGAGATCCAGCC
>JAVEDQ010000548.1 GCA_030840885.1 Frankiaceae bacterium | reverse complement strand
GGGTGACTCACCGGCGGTGCGCGGCTGACGGTCGAGGGGGCATCCCCCGGGGTGGCTATTTGGAGCCAGGGGTTGAGTGGTCGGGTAGTCAGGCTTACCCTGCCCACGGCATAGCCACCTCGCCCGTCCAGTCCTGAGGAGGGCAGCAGAAATGACATCGCTGTGGAGTCCTGTCCGTGTACTCGATGGGACCCGGAAAGCACAACGCAACGCGCAACACGCGCTGATGGACACGATCACGCAACGGGAGCAAGAGCGGTTCGCGGTCGCACTCTTCGAGCGGGAGTACGCAGCCCGCCCAGGTCGTGAGGCGCTGACGCAGATCCGTCGCTCTGCTGGCTTCGGCTGAAGCCTCACCACAGCCCGCTCGGGTTCGGCTGATGCACCCCGGGCAGCCCAGCGGCGCTGCGGGCGATCCAAGCCGCGCTCGCGTGTGCGGCACGCACACCAGCCGTCGCTCAACCCGTTCGGGTGCCGTTCATCGTGGTATCCGTCCGAAGTGAAGCGACGCCTCTCTTCTGCCGAATGCTCCTAGGTGCAGGTCGATGCGGGCGGCCGCGAGACGTCGGGGGTGACGACCCGGCTGATCCTGAGCTATGTGCAGGACCACGGGGGCGATGCCGCCCTCGACGCCCTGCTGCGCGTGGCCGACGTCCCCGAGTCCCGCGCGGAGTTGCAGGACGAGACGCGCTGGGTCAGCTACACGACCCGCATCCGGCTGTTCGAGGCGGCCGTCGATGTCCTGAAGGATCCGCGCTGTCCGCTGGGCATGGGGGCCACGGCCCTGCGCGACGGCCTGAACCACTCGGTGGTGCTGGTGCTACGGGCACTGGGGTCACCGCGGCAGGTGTACCGCCAGCTGCCCCGGTCGGTGCCGAAATTCTCCACCACCTCCACGATGGAGATGCTCGAGTGCGGGTCCGACCACGCGGTCATCCGCTACACGCTCCACGAGGGCTATCAGCACTCCCGGCTCGACTGCCTCTACGCACAGGGTCTGATCGGCGTCGTCCCGAACATCTTCGGGTTACCGGCAGCGGAGATCCGCCACGAGGAGTGCGAGTCCGACGGCGCGCCGGCCTGCATCTACCACCTGAGCTGGGCTGAGCGGTCACGGATGCCCTTCCGACGGCGTCGCCACAAGGAGATCGACCCAGAGCTCGTCGCCCTGCGCGGCCAGCTGCAGAAGCTCCAGTCCACCGCGGCAGAACTCGTCGGCGGTGACGACCTCGAGACGGTGCTGCGACGCATCACCGACCGGGCCGCGGCCGCAGTGGTCGCCCCCATGCACCTGCTCGCGGTCCTCGACCCGGAGACGAGCAAGCCGCGGGTCTACGGCGTCGGCATCCCCGAAGCGCAGGTCGGAGCGCTCGCCACGCAGCTGCTCGAGGGCGGGGACCTCGGTCCCAACGTCGTCGCGGTCGAGGTCCGTTCCGCCCGGCGGCACTACGGGCGCCTCGCCGCGATCTACCCGACCAACCAGCGAGGTCCGGAGAACGAACGGTTCATGCTGACGGCCTACGCGGGTCACGCGGCGGTCGCGCTCGACCTGCTGCTCGCCCTCGAGAGCAGCCGTCGGCAGGAGAGCCGGTCAGCGGCGCTGCTGGCGCTGGCCCATCAGCTGCGCGCCGCCAGTGACGCGACGACGGCGGCGGAGGTGGTCGTCTCGATGCTGCCGCAGATCGTCGGCTGCGACGCCTCCTCGATCCGCGTCTGGGACCCGGCGCTCGGGCAGCTGTCGACGCTGGCCTCCAGCGGCCTCAGCGCAGGCGAGCGGGCGTTGTGGGACGCCAAGCCGATCCGGGCCGACGACACCCCCGAGATGCTCCAGATGCTGACCCACCAGGAGACCGCCCTGGTCACCAGGGGAGAGACCGTGGGTCCGCTGCGGGAGTGGCTCGAGGCGATGAACATCGAGGGGGTCGCGGCCACGCCGCTGCTCGCCGATCAGACGCTCCTCGGCGTGGCCACCGCCTGGTGGCGTCCGGGACAGCTGCCGGCCGACACGGCCGAGGCCATGGTCCGCCTGCAAGGCGTCGGGGAGTACGCCGCCACCGCGCTGCACAACGCCCGGCTCTGGAGCACCCTGCAGCACCAGTCGCTGCACGACGCCCTGACGGGGCTGCCCAACCGCCTGCTCCTCACCCGTCTCCTCGAGCGCACCCTGGCCGAGGCGACGACCGCGGAGGGCGTCACGGTCCTGTACTGCGACCTGGACCGGTTCAAGCGCGTCAACGACTCCTGGGGACATCTGGCCGGCGACGAACTGCTGCGCCAGGTCGCCGCCCGGCTCCGCGGCGTGCTGCGTCCCGGCGACACCGTCGCCCGGCTCAGCGGCGACGAGTTCGCGCTGCTGCTGCCCGGGCTCATCGAGCCGGATGCCGCCACCGCCGTCGCCGAACGCGTTCTCGGCTGCTTCGCAGAGCCGTTCCGGATCGACGGACGCATGCTCCGCGTGACCACCAGCGTCGGCATCGCCACCCACATCGGCCCGAGCGGCCGCGTGGACCAACTGCTCCGAACAGCGGACGCCGGCATGTACACGGCGAAGCAGCGGGGCCGAAACCAGCTCGGGGGCGTCGGGCACGGCCAGGACGCCGTCGCCTTCGGAGCCGAGCGCGCCGACGATCGTGACGAAATGTCCGACGTGACGCTCGAGCGCGAGCTGCGCGAGGCCCTCGCGGGCGATCAGCTCCGTCTCGTCTTCCAGCCGCTGGTGCAGGCCACCGACGCAACGGACGACTGGGCCACCTCCGAAGGTCTCCACGTCGTCGGCGCCGAGGCGTTGCTGCGCTGGGAACACCCTCGGCTCGGGCTACTCGCACCGGCGGCGTTCCTGACCCTTGCCGAGGACCTCGGGCTGATCGCGGAGTTCGATCTGTGGGCGATCGAGGCGGCGGTCACTGCACTCGCGAGCTGGCCCGCCGACCTCCGCGCCAACCCGGCGGGAGCGCGGCCCCTGCACGTCGCGGTGAACCTCTCCTCGGCGGCGCTGGTCGACCCCCGGCTGTTCGACGTGGTGCGCGGCGCGCTGATGCGGGCCGGCCTGGAAGCCGACCAGCTCCACCTCGAGGTGGTCGAGAGCCGAGCTTTGCTCGACGTCCCCGCGGTGGTCGAGCGGCTCGGTGAACTCCGGCGCCTCGGCGTCCGCATCGCGCTGGACGACTTCGGGACCGGCTACTCGACGCTGTCCTGGCTCCAACGGCTTCCGGTCGATTGCATCAAGATCGACCGCACCTTCATCTCGGACCTCGGCGGCAGCCCGGCTGCCTGTGCGCTCGTACAGGGCATCCTCGCGCTCGCCGCGGAGCTCCGGATCGAGGTCGTGGCCGAGGGGGTCGAGACCCCGGAGCAGCTCGACGCACTTCGCCGCTCGGGTTGCCGACTGTTCCAGGGTTACCTGCTCGGACGTCCGCAGCCGGGTCCGCCGGTGCTGGCGGGCGCCCTCGACGCGGCTCGGCTCTGACGAGCCGA
>JAVEDQ010000504.1 GCA_030840885.1 Frankiaceae bacterium | reverse complement strand
CACTCCGACGACCTCGGTGAGAACTGCCCGCTGTTGGACGTCAAGGAGTGCTACCGCAAGAACCGTCAGTGCGGTGGACGGCATGACCAGAGTCCGGCGAGCTGCACCTCAACCGAAGCACCCCAGTCGGCGAGCTGTGCCGGTACCGGCGAAGGTGGTCGAGCAGGACCACCGGATGCTCAATCTGCCGCGCCTGATGAGCCAATAAGCAAGGCTTCGGCGCTTGCGAACCTCGGATCAAACGGCACGGCACGATCAGCCTCCTCTGGTCGCCAGCCTCCGGTTCAGCGACCCCCGCGACAGGTGGCACTTATCGGAAAGTGACAAGGGTCACGTCATGATGTCCGGGTAGGCACGGGTGTGCGACGACCGGATCCCACCGGCTCCCAAGAAGGCTCCAGGAAAGCGAGGTGCCGTGAGCGACTACGACGAGCGGCCGTGGCTGAAGCTGTATGACGAGGGTGTTCCGCAGACGACGATGGATCTGCCCTACCCCAACTGTCTGGTGATGTTTGACGCCAGGGTCGAGGCGGAACCGGACGCGCCGTGCGTGCACTACTTCGACACCACGCTGAGCTTCGGCGAGGTGGACCGGTTGTCGGCGGCGCTGGCCGTGGGCTTCGCGGAGGAGTGCGGAGTGGTCAGCGGCGACCGAGTGGCGGTGCAGCTGCAGAACGTGCCGACGTTCGTGTTGAGCATGCTCGCCATCTGGCGCCTCGGCGCGATCATGATCCCGATCAACCCGATGTACAAGCAGGAGCTCACTGGTTTGCTCGGCGACTCGGGCGCCAAGGTTCTCGTGCAGCACGAGTCGCTCTACCCGACGGTGGGCAAGGACGCCGCAGCGGCCACCGACGTGCAGCACGTCGTCACCACCAGCGAACTCGACTTCTTCTCCGGGCCGGACCAGGCGCTGCTGGCCAACAGCAGCCGGCAGCGGCACGACAGCACCCTCGACCTTGTCGAACTCGCGCAGGCGCACGAGGGGCAGCGGCCGGAGCCGATCGATCTCAAGCCGGACGACATCGCCTTCCTCGTCTACACGTCGGGGACCACCGGCCCGCCCAAGGGCGCGATGAACACCCACCGCAACGTGGTCTATAACTCCGAGGTCTACCGGGTGTGGGTCGGGTTGTCCTCCGACGACGTGGTGCTGGCCGTGGCGCCGCTGTTCCACGTCACCGGCCTCATCGCGCACATCGGCGTGGCCCTGCTAGTCGGCATGCCGATGGTGCTGGGTTATCGGTTCGAGCCCGTCGCGATGGCGAAGCTGGCGGAGCAGTACCGGGCGACGTGGGCGATGGGGGCGATCACGGCCTTCGTCTCGTTGATGAACACCCCGGAAGCGGCGAAGCACGACCTGTCGTCCATCACCAAGGTGGCTAGCGGGGGTGCGCCGATCGCGCCCACGACCATCGAACAGTACGAGAAGACGTTCGGCGTCTACGTCCACAACCTCTACGGGTTGACCGAGACGACGTCGCCCTCGCACGGCGTCCCGTGGGGGCAGCGGGCGCCGGTGGACAAGACCTCCGGAGCGCTCTCGGTCGGCGTCCCCGTCATCGGGTACACGGTTCGCATCGCCGATGAGGACGGCAACGACCTGCCTGCTGGAGAGATCGGAGAGCTGGTCACCGAGGGTCCGGGCGTCGTCTCCGGCTACTGGGAGAAGCCGGAGGAGTCGGCGAAGGCGATCCGGAACGGCCGGCTGCACACCGGCGACGTCGGGTTCATGGACTCCGACGGCTGGTTCTACATCGTCGACCGGCAGAAGGACATGATCGTCGCATCCGGCTACAAGGTGTGGCCCCGTGAGGTGGAGGACGTGCTCTACCAGCACGAAGCGGTTCGAGAAGCAGGCGTGATCGGCGTCGCCGACGAGTACCGCGGCGAGACGGTCAAGGCGTTCGTCAGCCTCAAGGCGGGTGCAACGGCTACCAAGGACGAGCTGATCCAGTTCTGCAAGGACCGGCTCGCGGCCTACAAGTATCCGCGGCAGATGGAGATCCTCGACGAGATCCCCAAGACCGTGACCGGCAAGATCCTGCGCCGCGAGCTGCGGCAGAAGGATCCGGCCGCGCCCCAGTCCAGCTGAGCCCCGTTCAAGGCTCTCGGCTTCCCAAGCTGAGAACGCGAGCTCGATTCTCGTCACCCGCTCAATCCATCCAGATCTCGTCCTTTCCGGCGCGCCGATTTCGCGGGGGCGGGTCAGCCGGCCTCCTGCGCCACTGACCGTCAGCGGCCATCCTGTGCCGGCAACCGCCATCTGCCATCGGACGAAGGTGCTAGCACCGGCCGGCGGTACGGGCGGCCTACTGGCAGCGTCCGCTCGGGTCGGACGAGGTTCCGAACCAGCCCGCGAACTGCACAGACGTTCGTCCTAGCACCCTTGGACACTTGCCGTTCACCCTCCGTTTCCGATCACCTTCGTCTCAATAAGACGTCGCGATCCCGCGCCGCTGGTCGCATAGCGGCCACGCAATTCCCGCCACGGAGGGCAATATGCGCCTGACTTCGCCTCGCCGAGATCGAGCATGAGCGGCTACCTGCTGTTCTCGCATGACGGATTCGGCCTTGGGCACGTGCGGCGGAATCTGCTCGTCGCCCGCGGCATCCTGGCGGCGGACCCCTCCGCCGACGTCACGCTGGTGACCGGCGTCGCCACGAGGCCACAGTGGCT
>JAVEDQ010000503.1 GCA_030840885.1 Frankiaceae bacterium | reverse complement strand
ACCAGGTCGTTGGGTCGCAGCCACGCGAACACCCCGGCCAGCGCCTTGCCGTCCAGGTAGCCCTTGCGCTGCGACTCGTCGATGGAGGCCTGCGCGGCGTCCTCGTCGACGAACGAGCCGATGAGGCCCGCGCGGGACTGGTCGAGCACGGTGACGCCCAGCGTCAGCGACGCGACCCGGTCGAGCTCGCCCTTGGCCGCGAGGTGCGCGACGGTGCAGCTGGCGGTGATGCCGCCGGCGCACAGACCGAGCAGATGCGTGCCGGTCTCGGTCTTGGTGATGGCCTCGACGGCCGCGAGGGCGTCGAGGACCGCCTGGGCGTAGCTGTCGAGCGACCAGTCGCGGTGCTCCTGGGTCGGGTTGCGCCAACTGATCATGAAGACCGCCTGGCCGGACTCCAGGAAGAACTGCGCCATGCTGCGGTCGGTCGTCAGGTCGGCGATGTAGAACTTGTTGATCATCGGCGGGACCATGAGCAGCGGCCGGGCGTGCACCGTCTCGGTGCGCGCCCGGTACTGGATCAGCTCCATGACGGGGGTGCGCAGCACGACAGCACCCTCGGTGATCGCGATGTTCTCGCCCACGGTGAAGGGCGTGCTGTCCACCATCTGGGGGATGTGCGGCCGGCGGGAGATGTCGCGGATGAGCCGGCGACCGCCGCGCACGAAGTTCTTGCCACCGGTGTCGAGCGCCGCCTTCAGCGCGGGCGGGCTGACGGGCAGGTTGGACGGGGCGAGCGCGTCGACCGCGTTCTCGACGAGGAACGCCACGCGCTGCCGGGTGCGCCAGTCGAGGTCGGCGTCCTCGACGAGCCCCTCGGCGAGGGCGGTGGCGGCGAGGTAGGTCTGGCACAGGCGGCTGTAGACCGGGTTCTCGGTCCAGGCGGGATCGGCGAAGCGCTTGTCCTTCTTGCTCGGCGCCACCTCGGAGCGGCCGAGCACGATCTTGCCGAGCTCCTTGCCGAGCCCGGCGACCCGCGCCGCGGGGCGCCGCGGGCTCTTGGCCAGCGCGGCGACGAACTTCAACGGCTCGGGCCCCGGGCCCCACCGCCGCAGGCTGCTCGACGAGGCGTCGGTGAGCATGACGTCGAGGGGGGACCGGCTGTTCGCCGAGTACTCGCCGTCGCCGCCCGGCTTCGACGCCTTGCCGTTCGAGGTGGTGCTGGAGGTGGTGCCGGAACTGCTGTGGGCCTGGGGGTGCGTTGCCGTACTCATGACCCTCGCCCTACCCTGTGATCGGAACCACATACCCGACTCGGCCCACCGGCGCCAGGTGACCGGTCCACGTAAATTCCCGGGTCGTGCGTGCCGTCCTGCTCGAAGCCATCCACCCCATTGCCGCCCAGCTGCTCACCGACGCCGGTTTCGAGGTCGAGGTCTGGGACCGCGCCGCCTCGGAGGACGAGCTCGTCAAGCTCCTCGCGGACACCGAACTCGTCGGCATCCGCTCCGGAACGCAGATCACGGAGCGCGCCCTCGCCGAGGCTGAGAACCTGCTCGCCATCGGCGCCTTCTGCATCGGCACCAACCAGATCGACCTCGACGCCGCAGCGAGCCGGGGCGTCGCGGTCTTCAACGCCCCGTTCAGTAACACGCGGAGCGTGGTGGAACTCGCGCTCTCCGAGATCATCGCCCTGACGCGGCGGCTGACGGTGAAGAACGACCTGATGCATTCGGGGACGTGGGACAAGTCCGCGTCCGGCAGCCACGAGGTCCGCGGCCGCCGGCTGGGCATCGTCGGCTACGGCAACATCGGTACGCAGCTCTCGGTGCTCGCCGAGAACCTCGGCATGACCGTCGCGTTCTACGACAGCGCCGACAAGCTCGCCCTCGGCAACGCGCAGCGCTGCAGCACCCTGGACGAGCTGTTGGCCACCTCCGACGTCGTCACGTTGCACGTCGACGGACGCCCGGGCAACCGCGGCTTCTTCGGTGACAAGGAATTCGCCCTGATGAAGCCGGGCGCGATGTTCCTCAATCTCTCCCGCGGCTTCGTCGTCGACCAGGAGGCGCTACGCGACCACCTGCTCAGCGGTCACCTCGCCGGGGCGGCGCTCGACGTGTTCTCCTCCGAGCCGGCCGGCCGCGGTGACCCCTTCGAGAGCCCGCTGCGCGGCATCCCGAACGTGATCCTGACCCCGCATGTCGGCGGCTCCACCGAGGAGGCGCAGGCCGACATCGGGCAGTTCGTCGCGCGGAAGCTGCTCGCCTTCGCCGGCGGCGGCAACACCTCGCTCGCCGTCAACATGCCGCCCGTGCATCCCACCGCTTCCGAGGCTGCGCACCGTCTGATCCACATCCACCGCAACACTCCCGGTGTGCTCGCGACGATCAACCGGTTGATGGC
Organism: Frankiaceae bacterium; assembly: GCA_030840885.1. Classification (GTDB taxonomy): domain Bacteria; phylum Actinomycetota; class Actinomycetes; order Frankiales; family Frankiaceae; genus JAVEDQ01. Next base: position 1,393 of record JAVEDQ010000503.1, on the reverse strand, counting down.
GGAGGAGGGGCTCAATATCGAGGCCCAGCACCTCGGCACCCGCGGTGAGGTCGGCTTCGTGGTGACCGACGTCGCGGCCAACTTCTCCGACGCCATCCTCGAGCGGCTACGGGCGCTGCCGGAGACGCTGCGGCTGCGGGTGCTCACCTCCGAGTAGGGCGCCCGCGTGCCGCATCGGCACGTGCTCACGCTTCGGCCGCTAGGCCCAGGCCTGTTTCGCCGACCCGGAGTGCCCCGCCGCGTCGGTCTGGGTGATGGTGGCGGAGTAACCCCGCTTGCTGGTCGGAAGCGCTGGGTTGGTGAAGGTGTACGTCCCGTCGGCCAACACCGCGGCGGTGGCGGTCACCGCCGTGGTGCCGGTGTCGTCGTTCACGATGACGATCGAGACGGAGGTCGCGTCAGCACTAGCAGTGGCGCTGGCCCGGATCACCCCGGCGGTTCCGGTGATCTTCACCGAGGTCCGGGTGGTGGTCGCCTTCGCCGTCGGCCCGGGCGACGTCTCGTCGAGAACGAGAGTGCTGCTCGCCGTGCTGGTCAAGGTGGTTCCCAGGGTGTTGTCCTGCCGGACCGAGACCCGGTACTGGCCTTCCTTGGGAAGCCGAGCCCCCGAGTAGGACCAGCTGCTGCCGCTGACGGTCGCCGGTGCGTCCGTGACGACCGCATTCCCCGACGCCACTGCAGTCACCGTGACGAGCACCGCACCGTCACCCGTGGCCGTGCCCGCCGAGCCGGTGAACGTCGGTGTCGAGTTGCCGACGTAGCCGCCGAACCCGCGGTCGTCGACGCCGACCGGGTTCAGCGTCAACGCCGGGGCGAACGCGATGGTGAAGGTGGCCCCGGCGGTAACGCCGGCGTTGCCGGCGGCGTCGCGCTGGCTGGCGATCGCGGTGTAGCGCCCGCTGCCGAGGGTGGAGGTGGAGACCGACCACTGCCCGCTGCTGGCGGTGGTGGTCAGCGTGCCAACCGGCGTGCCGGTCGCGGAGGTGCCGGGGTAGATGTCCACCGTCACGGTCGGGGAGTCGCCGGTCGCGGTGCCCGAGGTCCCGGAGAAGGTTGCGGTGCCGTTCGCCGCCGACGCGGCGAGCGTGACCGGCGGGGCGACGCTGTCCACGGTGAAGGCGCCGCTCGTGGTGGTGCCGATGTTGCCGGTGGCGTCGGTCTGGGTGGCCGTCGCCGTGTAGGTGCCGTCGGGCAGCGCCGGCGGCGTCACCGACCAGGTGTGGGTCGCGGGATCGAGGGTGGCGGCGAACGTGCCTCCCACCGGCGTGCTCCCGCTGTAGAGCTGCACGGCGACCGAGGCCTGGTCGCCGGCCGCGGTGCCGTAGCTGCCGGACAGCGCGGGGGTGAGGGCTGACGCCGCCGGAGTGTTGATCGAGATGGCCGGGCCGGTCGC
>JAVEDQ010000499.1 GCA_030840885.1 Frankiaceae bacterium | reverse complement strand
ACTGATCTCCCCACCGCACGTCGACGGTCTGCCGCTGGTGCTCGTCGCCGCCCTCGGCGGTGTCGTCAACGTCGTGGCGACACTCGTGCTGGCCCGGGCCGACCGGACCAGCCTCAACGTCGAGGGGGCCTTCCAGCACCTGCTCACCGATGCCTATGCCTTCGGTGCCACGTTCGTGGCCGGCGTCGTCCTGCTGCTCACCGGCTTCAACCGCGCCGATCCGCTGGCCTCACTGGTGGTGGTGGCGCTGCTGCTGCGGGCCGCCTGGCGTCTGCTTCGCGCCGCAGGCCTGGTGCTGCTCGAGGGGGCGCCGGACAACGTCGACCTCGACGTCGTGCGCCAGCATCTGCTCGTCACGCCGCACGTGCAGAACGTCCATGACCTGCACGCCTGGGTCGTCACCTCGGACCTCCCGGCGCTGTCGGCCCACGTCGTCGTCGAGGACAGCTGCTTCGTCGACGGCCACGCCCCGCAGATCCTCGATCAGCTGCAGGCATGCATCCGCGGCCACTTCGACGTGGAGCACTCGACCTTCCAACTCGAACCGGCCGGTCACGCCGCGCACGAACTGGGCGCGCACGACTGACCGTGGCGGTGGAGCAATTCCACAGAAGTTCGCGCGGGGGCGGTGGAGATATCCGTTAGTGCACTACTTTTTCTTGCCGTGCACGCAACGACTGTGGAATTTCTCCACGCTCAGAGGGCGTGGCCGGTCGGGTCGCGGCCGAGGTCGTCGCAGACGCGGATCCCCTGGAGGTAGCCGCGGCCGTAGGCGGCCAGACGTTGCGGCGGGCTCCCGTGCGCGTTGGGGTCGTTGGCAGTCTCACTGCCGAAGTTCGAGATGTCGCCGAGCTCGAAGAGCAGCTTGGCCGAGCGCAGTGCGTCGCTCCCCGGCAGTCGCTTCGCGTTGTAGGCGAAGCGGGTCGTGGCGCCCGCCTCGCAGTCGGCCTGGTTCTCCTCGGAGCGGGAGACCACGCCCTGCTGGTCGGCGATCCGATTGGCGCGGTGGCCGAGTTCGTGCTGCAGCACGACGACCGGCATGTAGGGCCCACCCTGCTGGTACAGCCGGTTCATGAGCTGGTTGGAGAAGGCGACGATGTCGTCGAGCGGGCAGTAGAACGCGTTGTCGGCGAATTCGTTCGGTGAGCCGCCCTCGGCGCAGCGGCTGTCCGGGAGATCGCCGTCGTCGTACGAGATGATCTTCGCGTCGGTCCAGCGGTCACCCAGCTGAGCCCGCCAGAACCGGTTGGTCGAGCCGGGGCAGTCGGCCCTGTCCCGGATGATCCGCAGCGCACTGTCGACGTCCCGGGCGATGCCGCTGCCGCAGCTCGCGGGCACGGGCACCGGCGTGCTGTCCAGGGTCGGCGAAGCCCCGGCGCCAGGGCTGCCGTTCGACGAGCCCGACACGCTCCCGCAGGCGGTCGTCGCCAGCAACAGTCCGGCCAGACCGAGCTGCCACCTGGCCACGTGTCCCCCGATCCGACCGACGCGCCCGCGACGAGGGCACCCGACAAGTCTGACATCTCGGCGGCAGAGCCGACCGTGGGCCCGCCGGACGCGTCAGTTCGCCAGCGGGTTCACCGGCAGGGGTGCATCGGGGAGCACGTGGCCGGAGTCCACCGAGGGCAACGGGTCGGGCGGCACGGTGCCGGTACCGGTACCGGTGCCGCCGTCGGAGGAGCTGGTGCCTCCACCGCTTCCACCGCCGCTGCCCCCGTTGGTGTCAGTCGGGGTCGGCGCCTCAGCCGGCGGGTCCGGCGCGCTGGCCGGCTTGGGCTCGGGGGCGGACGAGGGCGCCTTGTCGCTGGAGCCGGAGCCGGCGGTCGATCCGTCGGGACCGGCGCTCGACCCCGTCGCCGCCACAGCGGGTGCGTGGGGCGGGTCCAGCCGCGCCGAACCCGCCACCGCGTCCCCGATCTGCGCCGGCACGGCACCGATGACCGCACTGGGCTGGGGGAGTACGGCCAGGATCTGCGGCTGCGCTATCGCCCGCAGCCGCGTCATGATGGCGACGGCCTCGGCCTGGAACGCATCCAGCGCGTCCGGTGCCTGTGCGCTCAGCAGCCCACGCTCGTTCCGGAGGACGTCGAGCAGTTTGCGGGCCGCCACGACGTCGTGCGCCGCCTCGGGAAGTAGTGCATTCAGGTCGGCGTGCAGTCGGCGGGCCGATTGCTCGACGTCGAAGGTCGGCGTACGTGGGCGGGCGGTCTCCTCGAGCGCGCCGTAGGACCGGTCCACGTTGGCGTCGAGCGACGCGACCGTCATTCGGCCGGGCGCGGCGGGGGCCGATGGCGCCAGCGGATGGACCAGCGCGACGGCGATCGTCGCGGCGATGGCCAGCAGTGCCCCGCTCGCGCTCCACCGTGACGACGCGAGGGACTGCTCGCGACGCGCGGGCAGGACGACCACCCCGCTCGACGGTTGCTTCCGCAGGCTCTTCGTCGCCGGCACCCGGGCACGTTCGAGCAGGCCGTACTCCTCGAGCGCCGCGTCGTGCAGCACGTCGCGGCGGGTCTTCTCGCCGAGCGGCCCGTCCAGGCCGAGCAGTTCCCCGGCGCGCACCCGGAGGTCGGCCACGTCCCGCTGCTGTGCCTCGATCAGGTCGCTGGCGATGTCGGGCCGAGCGGCGTCCATCGCGGCCGCGGCCAACGTGAGGTTGGTGGTCGCGGACAGCCGCAGCTCCGCGATCTCCTGAAGGAGCCGCGCCACCTGCGGATCCGTCGGGGTCTGGCTGGCCGGGGCGACCGGCGCGGCCCCGCGGGGTCGACGGCCGGGACGACGCCGCGAACCGCGACGCTTTGGACGTGGGGCTGACGTCATCGTCTGCGCACCGTCCCTCCGCTGTCGCCGCGTGGTCCGCGGTGCTCCGTCACGCCACGTTCACCGCGTTACACGAACAGTTCTTCCCGGTCGAGCGAACTCCTGCCGCCGGCTGCCTGCAGCGACAGCAGGATGAGTAGATACCCACGTCTCAGCACTGTGACCGGTCGGTGGCGCGCTGGTAAGAACTGGTCGCGACGGTAACCCCTGGTCGAGGTCCT
>JAVEDQ010000456.1 GCA_030840885.1 Frankiaceae bacterium | reverse complement strand
GGCGATCTCGTGCAGGACCTTCGCCTTCGCGGACTTCATCCGCGTGCCCTGACCTGCTGCCAGCACCACCGCGAGAGCGGGCCGGTGGTCGGTCATTCGGTCAGGCTCCTCGGTCCCCGCGCGGCGGGTTGCAACGGTCGATCATGGGGGTGACGGGCCTCGGCGCGCATGCCGAAACTGCGGCGCCCGAGACCGCGTCCGACTGTACCGGCGCACCAACAGCGCCTCGTCGGGACGACGGCGTGGCGGGGATTCGAACCCCTATTTCGTGTGCTCCGGCGCCAGGACTCGAACCCGGACCACTAAGACCAAAACTTAGGGTGCTGCCGTTACACCACGCCGGACAGGCCCTCAACGATGCCACGCCACAGCCCCTCCATGCGCTGATAGGCGACGCGACTCCGCCTCGTCTGGACGACAAGGCAGCCGTGGTACGAGTCGCCGATGTTCTTGCGGACGGTCTCGGGGCGGTGGCGTTTGAGGTTGGCCTTCCGCCATCTTCCTCCGGGGCCGACGACCTCGCGCCAGTACCGTTCGGCGGCCTCGACGTCGGCCGTCTCATGGATGGACACCGAGAAAGAGCAGTCGTCCGTGCCGAAGCCGAGTCGCCGAAGCCATCTCATGTGCACGCGGATGACGTCAGGGTCGCTATTGATGAGGATGAGGCGTTCCTTGCGGCGGTAGGGCTTCGACTTCGACCCCTCAGCCCAGTACAGGGCCGTACCGAGGAGGAGCAGTTCGCGCTCGGTGAGGTCGTCGACCTCCCGGCACCCCGCTTCCTTCACAGAGGCACGCTCGCCTTCTCGGGCGGCAAGTAGCGCGTCCCAGCGAGCCCGCCGCGCGCCGGCGACCCGGTCGTGCTCGTACGGCTTGCGCTCCGGCTTCGGCAGATCGCGCGTCCAGAGACTGACGCTCGCCGAGCTCACCCCGAGCTCCTCGGCGATCTCCGGCATGGTGCGTCCGGCCACGCGCAGCTCCCGCGCCTTCTCCCGCTCCGCGTCCTTGGCCCGCACCCGTAAGTCCGGTCGCACCGGAGGCAGGCGGGCGAGTAGCTCGGTCACCCGCCATGTCGAGACGTTCACGCTCCGGGCGATCTCCGCGCGGGTCATGCCCTCGGTCCGGCACTGCTCGACCGCTCTCAGCTGCGCTTCGTCGTCCTTGCCTTGATCGTTCATGTCGGCAGCTTCCCGCGGTCCTCCGACAGTCCCGGGGCTTCGTCCACAGCGCACCTGCTCCCCCGACGACTGTGTCAGGAATGCAAACAAATCCTCCGATTGGCTGCACCAGCGGTGCCCGTCTGTCAGGGTGGAGGGCGTGGAGCTGGGGGGCTCCCGGGGGGAGGTAGTTCCATGTCGTTCGGTTCCGTGATCAGCCTGCTCGTCCTGGTCGAAGCCGTCGCACTGCTCGTCACACTTCGGTGGCTGCTCGTGGGGGTACGCGCTGCGGCGGCGGCACCGCCCGCCGTTCAGGCGCTGGGTTCGGTTGCCGTCCCGCCGCCGGTGCCGCGCTCCGTCGCGCACGCGGCCGTGCCCGTCGCGGCGGCCTGAACCGCCTCCGGACACGACGACGGCGGGAGGGCATCCCTCCTGCCGCCTTCTCGCGTCACCGTCAGGGTGAGGCCGACACCGGGCTCTCGGTCTCAGCCCGCTCGGACTGCCCGGATTCAGCCGGCTCGGACAGCTCCGACTCGTCCAGTTCCGACTCGGCCTGCGGCCACTTCAGCGAGGCGAGGACCGCGCCGCCGAGCACCAGGACGATGACCGCCAGCGACGCCGGCGTCGGGATGGTCGGGAACCCGTCGATGTAGGCGTGCGCACCCTGCATCAGCATCTTCACGCCGATGAAGCCGAGCAGCAGCGCGAGGCCGGAACCCAGGTAGTGGAAGCGGCTCAGCAGACCGGAGAGGCAGAAGTACAGCGCCCGTAGACCCAGGATGGCCATAGCGTTCGAGGTGTAGACGATGAACAGGTCGTCGCTGACCGCGAGCACGGCGGGGACGCTGTCGACCGCGAAGACGATGTCGGCGGTCTCGATCGAGACCAGGACGGCGAGCAGCGGGGTGGCCATAAGCACGCCGTTGCGCCTCGTCAGCAGCTTCTGCCCGTCGTACTCGGTGCTGACCGGCAGCACCTTGCGCAGCATCCGGACCGGCAGGCTCTTGCCCGGGTCGACGTCGGGCTGACCGTCGTCGCGCCACATCTTGATCGCGGTGTAGAGCAGGAACGCACCGAAGACGAACAGCACGAACTTGAAGGTGCTCACCACGGCGACGCCGGCGGCGAGGAAGATCGCACGGGCCACCAGGGCCCCGATCACGCCGAAGAACAGCACCCGGTGCTGGTAGGCGGCCGGCACCTTGAAGTAGGCGAAGATCAGCGCGAAGACGAACAGGTTGTCGACGGCGAGGCTCTTCTCGAGCAGGTAGGCCGAGGTGAACTCCGCTCCGGCCTGACCGCCGTAGGTGAGGAAGATCAGGCCGGCTAAGCCGAACCCGAGCGTCAGCCAGAACGCCGACCAACGCAGGGCCTCGCGGAACTCGATGACGTGGGCGTTGCGGTGCTTGAACAGGTCGAAGAGCAGGGCGGCCGTGACGAAGGCGGCGAAAGCCGCCCACGCCCACAGGGGTACGTCCACAGGTCGTCCTTTCGGGTTGCGAGTCTCGCGGGGTCGGGTCGGGTCGGGCCGGGTCGGTGCGCAGCGGGTGTTCGTTCGGTGCGACTGCCATCAGCTTGCCCTGCTGAGGTTCGGAATCCCACCGTGGAATCCCGACGCGATCCGCTCTCCTTCTTGCCGACATCCGGCAACCACCTTGGTTAGGCTCGTTGCATGACCGACGCGCCCCCGGAAGCACCGCTCGATGAGCTCGCCGACGAGCTCTCCGACGACGAGGTGGCCGACGAGGCCACCGAACCGGGTGACGACTTCGAGGCCGGCGCACCCGGCTGGCAACTGACCCGGCTCCCGCGTCCGGCGGTGCGCGCCGCTCGTGAGGCACAGCTGCCCGCCACGCTGCTCGGTTCGTTCCTCGACGCGCTCGTCGAGTGCGCGTCGACCGGCAGGCGGCTGCGCGGACCGGAACTCGACGAATACCGCCGGCTCGGGCGCCTTGCCGCTGAGCAGGGGGCTGCGCTCCCGGCACTGGTCGACCTCTACCTGTCCGTGATGTGGCGCGCCTGGCCGGACCTGCCGGCGGTCGCGTCGACGGGAGATGAGCCGGCCACCGTCGCCGGACTGCGCCGGGCCGGGTTGACGGTGCTGCGCGCGGCCGACGACGCCGTCGCCGCGCTGTGCGACGGCTACTCCTCCGCCCAGCAGGCCGCCGCCCGCGCGGAGGCCGAGCAACGCCGCACCCTCGTCGACGACCTTCTCTCCGGCACCTCCGACGTCGGAAGCCTGCTGCCGCGCGCCGGCGCCTTCGGTCTGCGGCTGGAAGCTCCCTACGTCCTACTCGTGGTCACCGGTAGCCGTGCATTCGCCGAGGGCCGGGCGACCGAACGCCGCGTCGAAGCGGCGCTTCGCGACCACCTCGACCGCGCCGGCAGGAGCACGGCCCACGCGGGTGGTCTGCGCGGCTCGGGCCTGCTGGTCGCCACCCGGCTCGGCCGACTCGTCGCGATCGTGCCGCGGCCGGCTCCGACCGAGCTGGGGGCGGACGGCGCCGGTGCGGCTGGCCTGGGGGCGGCGTCGCTGGGAACGACATCGGCAACGACATCGACGTCGCTGCAGGCCCTGCTCGACCGGGCTGCCGAAGCGTTGCGCCGGGAGGACGGGCTGCGCTGGCGGATCGGCGTCAGCCGCCCGCGTACCGGCGCCGCCGGGGTGCGCGCCGGTTTCCAGGAGGCGTCCCGCGCCGTCGAACTCGCCGACGCCCTCGGCTGGCCCGACCCCGTGGTGCAGGCGCAGGCGCTGCTCGTCTACCAGGTGCTGGCCCGCGACGCCGAGGCGATGCGCGAGCTGATCGCCGATGTGCTCGTGCCGCTGCAGCAGGCCCGGGGCGGCGCCGAGCCGCTGCTCGAAACGCTGCGGGCCTACTTCGCAGCCGGGGGCATCTCCACGGCGGCCGCCCGCTCACTACATCTGTCGGTCCGCGCGCTGACCTATCGGCTCGAGCGGATCGCGTCGCTGACGGGACACGACCCCGCCGACCCCGCCGACCGCTTCACCCTCCAGGTGGCCACGCTGGGCCACCAGCTGCTGGGCTGGCCCTGACCGCAGCGGCAGCGCTTCACCCGAGAACCTTCGTCCCGATACCGTGCAAGCTCCGGCGCTGAGGGCGCCGACTCATCGGGCCGGGGATCCG
>JAVEDQ010000436.1 GCA_030840885.1 Frankiaceae bacterium | reverse complement strand
CCCACCCTCCGCCTGCTCACCCGCGGCGCGGAGCGTCCTTCTGACCCTGAACTAGAGGTCAACCCTCGAGCAGCATCGGCCCGCCTGCGCGCGGCCGAGCGGATTGTGCAGGTCGCAGCATGAGTGCAGAACCCCTCCCGACGCCCAGCGGGTCGGCGGCCCGCAGCCGCCGGGTGGAGGGCCTGACGAGGTCCGCGTTCGCCCGACCGGTGCTCGCCCTGGTGCCGAACCCGGTCCGGGCTCGCCGGGCACCCTTCGTGGCGCTGATCCTCGGCGTGCTGCTCGTCGGGCTGCTCTCACTTCTGCTGCTGAACACGACCACCGCGCAGGACGCCTTCAAGCTGCACCGGCTGCAGGTCAGCGCGGCCAACACCGCGGACGAGCGGCAGGTGCTCTCCGAGCAGGTCAACCAGCTGACCGGCCCCGGTGGCCTCGCGGCGCAGGCCGTGGGCATGGGCATGGTCCCGGTGGGGCCGCCGGTGTTCTGGAAGCCGGGTGACCCGCTGCCGCCGGGCGCCCGCATCCTCGACGGCATGATCGTCGTGCCGGCCGGGGCGTCGGCTCCGGGGGCACCCGCGTCGCCGGCCCCCGCAGCCGCACCCAAGCCTGCCCCCGGCGACGTGGCCGTCACCGCGGTGCCCCGTCCGGGACAGTCGGCCGCACCGAAACCCTCGACCTCGACCAAGGCGTCAGCCAAGGCCACGCCGAAACCCTCGACCTCGGCGTCAGCTCGACCCTCCGCCAAGGCGTCGGGCAAGCCGTCGGCCAAGGCGTCGACCAAGCCCTCGACGACGACAAAGCCGTCTGCTCGAGCCGCGACCGGTACGACCACGACCGGGAGCAGGCGGTGAGCCCCACGGCCACCGGCACCGACCGGTCGCGGCTCCAGGTCGTCACCGACGTTCCGCGCCAGTCGAGCGGCGGCGCCGGTCGTCCCGGAAGCTCGGGTGGAGGACGTCCCGGTCCTCCCCGCGGGCCGCGTCGACCGTCCAGCACCTACCAGCTGGGCAACCCCGGCCAGCGGCTGCGCGGCGCCGCGATCCTGCTGCTGGTGATGTTCCTGATCCTCTCCAGCCGCCTCATCTGGCTGCAGGGCTTCCGGTCGGAGTCCTACACCGCCCTCGCCGAGAAGCAGCGCACCCGGTCGATCACCCAGGCGGCGCACCGCGGCGAGGTCACCGACCGCAACGGGGTCGTGCTCGCCGCCGACGTCGACGCCCGCGACGTCTACGCCCAGCCACCGAAGATCGCCGACAAGCCGGCCGCCGCCGCCCAGCTCGCCCCCGTCCTGGGCAAGCCGGTGGAGGAGATCATGGCGAAGCTCAGCAGCCCGGAGCCCTTCCTCTACCTCGTCCTCGGCACTGAACCGTCGGTGGGCAAGGCCATCGACAAGCTCGGGCTGCCCGGCATCGGAGTCCTCCCGGAGCGCAAGCGCGTCTACCCGAGCGGAGACCTCGCCGCCAGCCTCGTCGGCTTCACCGGTCGCGACGGTCACGGGCTGACCGGCGTCGAGTCGCAGTTCGACAAGACGCTCGGCGGCAAGGACGGGCGCCTCGTGCTCGAGGAGGACCCCTCCGGGCGGCCGATCCCGGCCGGCACCCGCCGCGAGAAGGAGCCGCTGCCCGGGCAGAGCGTCCAGCTGACGATCGACCGCGACCTGCAGTGGAAGACGCAGAGCGCGCTGCTGGCCCAGGTCGAGAAGGCCAAGGCCGACGGCGGTACCGCCATCGCGATGGACGCTCACACCGGCGACGTCCTGGCGATGGCGAACGCCCCCACCTTCGACCTGAACGATCCGGGCAAGGCCACGGCCGAAGAGATCGGCAACCGCGCGACCCAGTGGACCTTCGAACCGGGCAGCGTCAACAAGGTCATCACGCTGGCGACGGCTCTGGACCGGGGCCTGATCGACCCGCTGACCCCGATCACGATCCCGTCGAGCATGACCATTGACGGCTTCAACATCGCCGACTCCCACGCCCACGGCACCGAGACGCTGACCGCAGCCGGCGTGCTGGCGACCTCGAGCAACCTCGGCACGATCGAGATCAGCCGCAAGCTCGGCCCCTACTCGGAGCTCGAGGGCGCCCTGCGGAACTTCGGGCTGGGCTCGCCGACCGGCCTGAACTGGCCGGGGGAGAGCCAGGGCATCCTGGCGCCGTCCAGCACCTGGGCCGCGACCACGGCGGCGACGGTGTCGTTCGGCCAGGGCATGTCGGTCAGCGCGATGCAGATCGCGTCGGTCTACGCCACCATCGCCAACGGCGGTGTGCATGTCACCCCGCGCCTGGTGAACGGACTGATCGACCCGGACGGCGACGTCCATCCGACCGAGCCGGGGCCGACCCGTCGGGTCATCAGCCAGCAGGCGGCGACAACCGTCACCCAGATGCTGGAGGAGGTCACGACCAAGGAGGGCACCGCCCCGCAGGCCGCGATCCCCGGCTACCGCGTCGCCGGCAAGACCGGGACCGCCGACCGCATCGACCCCAAGACCGGCAAGTACAACGGCAAGGTCGCCACGTTCGTCGGGTTCGCGCCGGCGGACAACCCGGACATCGTCGTGGCGGTCGTGTTGGACAACCCGACCAACGGCTACTTCGGCGGCACCGTCTCCGCCCCCGTCTTCGCCGACATCATGAGCTTCGCGCTGGCCAGCCGTCGCGTCGTGCCCTCGGGCACACCGGCGCCGACGTTCCCGATCAAGGCACCCTGACCGTCGGCATGATCATCCGGCTCCCGATGCTTCGCCGTGGTTAGCCTGCTCGACGTGACGACTCCCGGCCTACGCCCCGACTCCGCGACCCCGCGGAGCCTGGACGAGCTGGTCCGGGCGTTCCCGGAGCTCAACGCCAAGCCCGGCGTCGCCGGCGTTTCGACTGGCGGGGCCGCGGGTGTCCTTCTGACGGGCTGCACCCTGAACTCCCGTGAGGTCGCGGCCGGGGATCTCTACGCCGCACTTCCCGGCGCGAAGGTCCACGGCGCGTCCTTCGCGGGACAGGCCGTCGCGGCCGGGGCCGTCGCCGTCCTCACCGACGTCGAAGGTGCCGGCCAGATCGCCGAGCAGGGCCTCGACGTCGCCGTCCTGGTGACCGACGACCCCCGCGGCAGGCTCGGTGCGGTGGCCGCCTGGATCTACGGCGACCCCACCGCCGACCTGCGGCTGCTCGGCATCACCGGAACGAACGGCAAGACCACCGTCGCCTATCTGGTCGACGCCGGGTTGCGAGGGGCCGGGGAGACCACCGGGCTCGTCGGCACGGTGGAGACCCGGGTGGCCGGCCGCACCATCCCGAGCACGCGCACCACGCCCGAGGCTCCGGCGCTACAGGGCCTGTTCGCCGCGATGCGGCAGGCCGGGGTCACCTCGGCGGCGATGGAGGTCTCCAGCCACGCGCTGGCACTTCACCGTGTCGACGGCAGCCACTTCGCCGGAGCCGCGTTCACGAACCTCAGCCAGGACCACCTCGACTTCCATGCCGACATGGACGACTACTTCGCGGCGAAGGCCAAGCTGTTCGAGCCGAGTCTTTCCCGGTTCGGAGTGATCGCCGTCGATGACGAATGGGGTCGGCGGCTCGCGGCGGCCACGTCTAACGACGTGACCACTGTTGGGCCGGAGCCCGCGCACTGGGTCCGCACCGACGAGGCAACATCGGACCGGGGCGGCCGGGTGTTGCTCACGGATGCCAACGGTCATCCGCACGCCGTCGAGGTCAACGTGGCTGGCGGATTCAACCTTCGCAACGCGGCGCTGGCATATGTGGCCTTGGTGAGTGCAGGCGTTGAACCGTCCGCGGCCGCTGCCGGGATCGCCACTCTGCATGCGATTCCCGGTCGG
>JAVEDQ010000419.1 GCA_030840885.1 Frankiaceae bacterium | reverse complement strand
GAGGCCTGCGCGAACAGCCAACGCAGCGCGAGCAGGGCGAGGATGGCCGCCCCGACGCCGATGGCGATCCACAGCCACGCGTTGCGGTCCGCGAAGTCCCGTGTGGCCTGACGGAGCACCGGCTGATCGGCGTGGGAGTCGCCGAACACGCGCACGCTGAGCAGCAGGATGACCAAGCCACCCGCGAGAGCGATCAGCCCGAGCAGGAACAGCAGGAAGCGGTTGACGCTGTCGATCCGGGACTTCATGCCGAGCCTCCGCGGCCGCTGGTGGACGAGTTGCCCGCAGAGGCGCCGGCGTTCTGCGTATCGCCGCCCGAGACGGGGGCGACATCGGGATTGCTGTCGGCCAGACCCTTGGGCGCCTCCCCGATGTCGGACTCCGGCGGGGAGCTCACCTTGACCACGACGCGCCTACGTTCGGCGAGCGACAAGGTGTCGAGCCGCTGCTGGATGGCGTCGCCGAGGCGTGACTTCGCCTCGGCCTTGGGCACCCCGGCGGTCGTCTGGGCCTTGATGACGATCTTGCGTCGCTTGACCTTGGCGGATGCGTCGTGGATCCCGTCCACGTCGCTCGCGTTGCTGCCCAGCGAGCGCTGCAGGCTGCGCCGCGTCGTCGTCATGTCGACGTCGGACGCGGACGTGGTCAGCGGGACCGTCGCCGGCTTGCCGCGCCGCAGGGCGAAGAAGAGCAGGAGCAGGCCGAGCACGATGAGCACGCCGGCGGCGACCCGCGGTGCCGCGGTCTTCCACTCGGTGGTGGACAGGTCGTCGACCAGACCCTTCCACTTGACGAAGACCGGTTCCTTGTCGAGGGCCGCGGCGACGATCTCGATCACCGTCAGCACACCGGCGACCGCGATGGCCACGGCCAGCAGAACGCTGATCAGGCGGTTGGCAGCGCGCATGTGGTCACTGAACCCTTCGGGTTGGCTGCTGTGCGGCTGACGAATAGAAGTGCGGGACGTCGACGTTGACCTGCACCACCGACAGCCCGCACAGCGCGCCGACCTGCTTGACCACGTTCGCACGGACGGCGGCGGCGACACTGCGGACGGGGGTGGGGTACTCGACGGCGACCGTGAGCGAGACCGAGACGGTCGAACCGTCGATCTTCGCGTCGGCCCGGGCCTGCGAGTCGGACTTCACCTTGCCCACGGTCTGACCCAGGATGCGGCGCGGAACTCCGGTGACGTGCTCGACCTCGACGGCGGCAGCAGCGGCGACCTTCTCGACCACGCGTGGGGCGATGTGCAGCGAGCCGCGGTTCTCGATGTCCTGACCGGCGAGGGCGTCGACGCTGTAGCTCTCGTCTTCGCCGTAGGCCTGGCCCTCGGTGCCGGGCTGGCCCTTGGTCAGTGAGGCGGTCGAGCTCATCGCTCGCGGGAGGAACGGCTCGACAGGTACGGGCTCAGGTCGAGCTCGCCGTCGAGAACCTTTCCGATGATGAAGCCGAAGACGGCGAGAACGATGCCGAGCAGGAAGAACCACCACCCGCCAGCGGCGACGGCGATGGTCAGCAGCAGGCCGGCGAACAGGCCGAGGATGGAGAGCGACATGGTGTCGAGGTGCTCCTTCAGAAAGGGGTCAGGTGGCGTGCGGGTCGGGGCAGGTAGCTCACTCGACCCGCGGAGGGCGGGTCCAGCCTTCCCACCGGCGTCGCGCCCAGCGGGTCACGTGGCCCAGGCCGCGGGGCGAGTGGTGGGTGGTCAGGTGCTGTGCGCCCAGGTCTGCGGCGTGGCCCTCGACCGCCGCGAACGGGCGACGCCCGGCACGGTAGAGCCGGACACCGTGGTCGAAGACCGCAGGGTCCCCGCCGTTGTCGGGGTGGTGCTCGCGGACGAAGCGCCGCCACTCCGCCCGACGCGCTGCCTGCTGCTGGACGCGGCGGGCCTCGGCGTCGGACGCGCGGTCAGAACCGGGGCGGCGAACCTCGTCCACCGTCCTCACGGTGCCGGTGCCGCCGGCAGCGCGGGGGCGGTCGCGTCGGTCGTGAGCGTCGGCACCGCGCCCGCCGGGGGAAGCGGCGACGGCACCGGGTCCGGCGCGAACGGGTCCTGCACGTCGGCGACGACGACGTCGAGGGTGGCGAGGCCCGGGGTGGCTCTGCCCACGGCGCGGCGCACCTGCGTGGCGACGTCGGTCAGTGACGTGCCGTAGCGGGCGATGACGTGCACCTCCGCCGAACCGGGCTCGATGCGGACGCCCGTGATGCGGCGCCCGGGAAGGTAGGTCGCGACCTCACCGGCGAGGCCGCCGGACAGGCCGGCCACCGACGGACAGGTGAGGACCGCCGCGGAGATCGCATCGGGATCGGGTAGGTCCGGGAGCGGACTCATCCTGCCCCTTTCGTAGTGGCCGGCCGAGCCGGCGGTCTGCGGTAGATCTGCTGACGGAGCGACCGGTGAGGTCACTGCACCCGCGACGGGGCCGGCTCCTCGTTGCTGTCGTCGCCGGCGATGAAGATGTCGTCGACGCTGATGTTGACCTCGGCGACCTCGAGCCCGGTCATGCGCTCGACCGCGGTGATGACGTTGCGACGGATGGCCTGGGCCAGATCGGCGATCGCGACGCCGTACTCGACGACGATGTCGAGGTCGATGGCGGCCTGCCGCTCGCCGACCTCGACCGTGACGCCCTGGGAGATGTTGGGGCCGCCGGAGCCGGGGATGCGCTCACGCAGCGCGCCGAAGGCGCGGGTACCACCGGTGCCGAGGTTGTGCACACCGTTGACCTCGCGCGCGGCGATGCCGGCGATCTTGCGGACGACGCCGTCGGCGATCGAGGTCTTCCCCTGCGAGGTGACCAGCTCGGTCGTGGAGCCGGAGCCGGACTGTGAGCGGGCACTGGAGCGGGCGACCTCGCCTGCGCTGGTGGTGGCGCCGCTGGGGGTCTCGGGGGTGGTGCTGCTCATGCGGTGGTCCCTTCGGTCGGTGCTCTGCCGGTTTACGCAGTACCGGTTTACGCAGTAGTAGTCCCCGGCGTGCCCCGCGTCGGGGACGTCACACCCGCGGAGATCGACTGTCGCGCAGCGTGGAACGCGCCGCAACGCTCAGTGATCATTACAGCCGGTGCCAGGCGGGGAGGCCACCTAGATTGGACGCCATGGCGACCGAACCGGACGGACGAGCCGGTGCGGTCACGGTACGGGTACCCGGCAAGGTCAACCTCCACCTCGGGGTCGGGGCGCTCGGCGAGGACGGTTATCACCCGGTGGTGACGGTCCTGCAGGCGGTCTCTGTGTTCGACGAGGTCACGGCCGCGCCCGGACGAGGCGTGAGCGTCGTGGTCGGCGGTGAGGGCACCGGTGAAGGTGCTGATGAGGGCGGGGAGCTCGTGCCCCTCGGGGCGGACAATCTCGCCGCCCGTGCGGCGAAGTTGCTCGCCGGGCACTGCGGCGTGGCCGCCGACGTCGCCCTTCAGCTGCACAAGGAGATCCCGGTCGCCGCGGGCATGGCGGGCGGCAGCGCGGACGCCGCCGCCGCACTCGTCGCGTGCGACGCGCTGTGGGGGACG
>JAVEDQ010000411.1 GCA_030840885.1 Frankiaceae bacterium | reverse complement strand
GAGCAGCTCTACGCCCCGGCCGCGCAGGCATCGCGGCGGATGGCGGGCGACCACGCGGCCGCCCGCGAACTCAGCGCCTGGCGCGAGCGGGTCCTGCGCGCGTGGCCGGCGGTCTCGGTCGCGCACGAAGAGTCCAGTGGGACCCAAGGGTCGACCGACACCGCTCCGGAGGTAGGCACCGACCTGTCGGTGCGGGCGATCGTCGTACTCGGCAACCTCGGCCCGGATGAGGTCGAGGTGCAGGCCTGCTACGGCGAGGTCGACGAGTCCGACGCCCTGCACCGACCGACCGCCATCGAGCTGGTCCACGTGGGCCCGGCCGACGACACCGGCCAGCGCTACGAGGGCGTGGTGCCGCTCGCGCGCACCGGTGCCTTCGGCTACGCCGTCCGGATCCTGCCCAAGCACCCGCTGTTGGCGACGCCGGCCGAACTCGGGCTCGTCGCCGTCCCGCTGCACCCAGAGGCGGCGCACTAGCCGCGGGCCGCAGGGCCGCCGCGCGCCCGATCAGCAGCGGGTGCTGTGGGAGCAGATGGTGAAGCTGCTTCCGTTCCCCTCGGCTGCGGTCGGGGTCGCGATGCGCCGACCGTGGTCGGTCATGGTGATGCGCTGGCTCGGCCGGAATCGCGTCGGGTGGCCGTTGACCGTCGCGGCCGAGTAGGTGAGAGCAGTCCGCTTCGGCAGGTTCGTGTCGGCGCCGCCGATCGTCGGGCGCTCGCTGATCCAGCTGCCGCTGCGCATGGCGGAGTGGTAGCGGACGGTGGTGGTCCAGTGGTGTCCGCTGCTGCGGTTGTCGAGCCGCACGCGCCACCGGTCGGTGCCGGACCGGCTGATCGCCACCGTCATCCGGTCACCGCTGCGCGCCTGCAACGGCGTCGCGACGGCGTCGCCGGGGAGCGTCTCGATCCAGGTGTAATGAGCGGCGGAGCCGCTGTGGCCGAGGGTTGAGGTGACCCCTGCCTGCACGAGGGTGGGGTCGGATTTGGCGGAGCCTGCCTTCGAACTGCTCCGGCCACCGCCGATTCCGATCCAGTCCGAGGCCGCTTCCGACCGACCCCGGACCTGCTGCGACGAGGTCGGCACCTGCCAGGATCCGCTGACCGAGGTGACGGGGCGGCCGACCTCACCGCTGCTCTGGCTGTAGCCGCTCCAATTCTCCGACGTGCGTCCACCTGCCAAGGCGGCCTGGTGTCGCGCCGGCGGGGCAGTAGTCCGAGACTTGGCGGGCTTGGCCTTGCTTGGTGGCTGCGCCTTCGCCTTCGCGGCGGTGGGATGCGGCGCTGGTGCCGACTGTGCCGCTGCCGGCCCGGCCGTCCCGAGCACCGTGGCTGCCGTGACAGCTCCGGCGCCGAGGGCGAGCCGGGTGGCGGTCCGTCGGGCGCGGCGCGCCGCGGTGAGCGGGGTCGTCGATTGCGGATGGTCCTGCACGCGTACTCCCTTGTCGGCCTCGGGTTGATTCTGCAAATTCGGGCCGACCCGCGATTTTAGGCAAAGCCGCATAAACAAACAAATTCGTGCTACCCCGGCTGACATGTGGCCGAGCTTCGGCGCAGGTCGCCACGGCTACCGTGCGGGACATGACTTCACCCGAACGTGCAGGCCGCGTCGCCGTCGTCACCGGAGCCGGTTCGGGGATCGGCCGATCGCTGGCCGTCCTGCTGGCTCGTGAAGGTGCGGGAGTTCACGTCGTGGACGTCGATCGAGCTGCCGTCGAGGCCGTGGCCGCCGAGGTGCGCGACGTCGGTGGGCGGGCGACGTCGTACGTCGTCGACGTGGCCGACGCCGCGGCGGTCGAGCGGCTGGCCGCCGAGGTCTTCGAGGCCGAGGGTCACGTCGACCTGCTGTTCAACAACGCCGGGATCGGTCACGCCGGCGACGTCGTCGACACCCCGCTGGAGGACTGGCGGCGGGTGCTCGAGGTCAACCTGTTCGGCGTGATCCACGGCGTCTCCGCCTTCGTGCCCCGGCTGGTCGCACAGGGCCGTCCCGCCACCATCGTCAACACCGCCTCCATGGCAGGGCTGCTGCCGGTGGCCGGGATGGTGCCGTACTCGACGTCGAAGGCCGGTGTCGTCGGGCTCAGCGAGGCCCTCGACGCGGAGCTCGCACCACGGGGCGTCCGCGTGCTCGCGCTCTGCCCCGGCGTCATCGACACCGCGATCGTGCGGCAGTCGGTCACCCGCGGCGACTGGGCGCGCCGCCAGGAGCGGCTCACCCGGCTCTACGCCACCCGCGGCACCTCTCCGGACGTCGTGGCGCGCGACGCGTTGGCCGCCGTCGCCCGCGGCAGGTCGATCGTGCCGACGCCACGGTCGCAGGTGGCGCCGATGTGGCTGCTCAAGCGCTGGGCACCCCCGCTGGCGCGGGCGGCCAACCGCGGCATCGCCCGCTTCGCCGCGCGGGGTTGACCTCGCCGGTCAGCGTCCGGTGACGGCGACGATCTCGGCCACCACGTCCGGCCACAGGTCGCGCGGCAGGTCATGGCCCATGCCGGGGTAGGTGACCAGCTTCGCGCCGGGCACCGCCTCCGCGGTCGCGGTGCCGCCCGCCGGCTGGACGAGCGGGTCGGCCTCGCCGTGCAGGACGACGGTTGGCACATCGACGCCGCGCAGCGCCTCGGACCGGTCACCGGAGGC
>JAVEDQ010000392.1 GCA_030840885.1 Frankiaceae bacterium | reverse complement strand
TCGACCGGGGCTACGTCCGCTTCGACGAGCAGCTGCGCGCGCTGGGTGCCGACATCCGCCGGGTGGATGTGCCCGACGAAGCGGCGTGAACCGGAGGGCGGTGTCATTGCGGAGGCTTGGCCGACGCCGAGGTTCCGTCGAACGGGGGAACGAGCGGTCGGCGTGAGCGGCCGATGAAATCCGCGGACTCTTCTTCTTCAGTCCACCTACGCCTCCGGCCGATGACATGTCATCGAACCCGGAGGAGCAGGTGAGTGCCATGGTGACGACGATTGATCCGCTGACCGGCCCGCGCCGTCTGACGGGGGCGGTCACGCCGCAGCTCAACGGGCCCGACGCTGTGCCGGTGGGGGAGTCCGCGCTGCTGCGGGCACTGGCCGCCTCCGGGGGCGTCGGTTCGGCACCGGCCGCCGTCGACCTGCTGAACAAGGTCGAGGCCCAGCTGCGGGCCGCGGCGCCGCCCGGGATGCCGGCGGCTGCGCTGCGGGCAGCGGCGGAGCGGCTCGTCGCCGAGCAGGGGCTGCGGGAACGCCTCGAGCACGCCGACCGGTCGGAGGCCTTCGCGCAGCTCGCGACGCCGGGTCCCGCCGTCGATACGCGGCTGTAGCGCCACGACGCCGACCGCGCCGGGTAGGTCCGCCCGCGTCGGAATCAGCCCGCGTCGGAGTCAGCCCGCGTCGGAGTCGAGCAGGCCGCGGGCACGTCGCTCGTCGGCGCCGAACACCATCACCTGGTGCCGCCCACCTGGTTGGCGCTGCACGTGGCCCGAGGCGGTCACCAGCGTCGGCCCGGGGGGTTCCACCACCACCGTCGCCCGTACGCCGGCGGCGTCGAGCAGGGTGGCCAGCTCCTGTGCCTCACCGCGCCGCGTTCGCACCGCAACCGGCACGAGCAGGCCGAAATCCCGACGCGCGCGGTTGCGCTCGCGATGTCGGCGCTGTGGCTTGCTGGGTGCCAGCGCCCAGCGACTCGCCAGGCCGAGCAGCACGACGACGGCGAAGGCCACGATCGGCCCAATGATGTAGTGCAGGCTCGACGGCAGCTGCTCCGCGGCGACACGGGATGCCTGGATCACGGGCGACCTCCCCAACAAACGTCATTGTCCCCACCGCAGCGACTTCTGCGCCTGTCCGGCACAACTTCGGCTGGGCAGATCACGGCTGACCTCGAGCTGAAGCAGGCCTTCACCTCGATAGGATTCCGCCATGTCTGAGCGCCCGGTCGACGCTGCTGCTTCTTCGCTGCCTGCCGAGGGAACTGCAGCTGTTGAAGCACCGGCAGCCCAGCTGCCCGAGCGCACGCGCGACCGCCCGTGGGTCATGCGGACGTATGCCGGCCACAGCTCGGCCCGCGAGTCCAACTCGCTGTACCGCCGCAACCTGTCCAAGGGGCAGACGGGTCTGTCGGTCGCCTTCGACCTGCCGACGCAGACGGGTTACGACCCCGACAGCGATCTCGCGCGCGGCGAGGTCGGCAAGGTCGGCGTCCCCGTCTCGCACCTCGGCGACATGCGCCAGCTGTTCGACGGCATCCCGCTCGGCGAGATGAACACCTCGATGACGATCAACGCGACGGCGATGTGGCTGCTCGCGCTCTACCAGGTCGCGGCCGAGGAACAGGGCGCGGGGCCGGCGTCGCTGTCCGGGACCACGCAGAACGACATCATCAAGGAGTACCTGTCGCGGGGGACCTACGTCTTCCCGCCCGGGCCGTCGCTGCGCCTGATCACGGACATGGTCGCCTACACGGTGACGACCATCCCGAAGTGGAACCCGATCAACATCTGCAGCTACCACCTGCAGGAGGCCGGCGGCACCCCGGCACAGGAGATGGCCTACGCGCTGTGTACGGCCATCGCGGTGCTCGACAGCGTGAAGGCCTCCGGGCAGGTTCCCCAGGAGCGCTTCGGTGAGGTCTGCGCCCGCATCTCCTTCTTCGTCAACGCGGGCGTGCGCTTCGTCGAGGAGATGTGCAAGATGCGCGCCTTCGGTCGGCTCTGGGACGAGCTGCTGCAGGAGCGCTACGGCGTCGAGGACCCCAAGCAGCGGCGCTTCCGCTACGGCGTGCAGGTCAACTCGCTCGGCCTGACCGAGGCGCAGCCGGAGAACAACGTCATCCGCATCGTGCTCGAGACCCTCGGCGTCACCCTCTCCAAGGACGCGCGCGCCCGGGCGCTGCAGCTGCCGGCCTGGAACGAGGCGCTCGGGCTGCCGCGGCCGTGGGACCAGCAGTGGTCGCTGCGCATCCAGCAGATCCTCGCCTACGAGACCGACCTGCTCGAGTACGAGGACCTGTTCGAGGGCTCCGTCGTCGTCGAGCGCAAGGTCGGCGAGATGATCGCGGCCGCACGCGCCGAGATCGACCGGGTGCAGGGCATGGGCGGTGCGGTCGCCGCCGTCGAGTCCGGCTACATGAAGAGCCAGCTCGTCGGCAGCCACGCCGAGCGTCGGCGTCGGATGGAGAGCGGGGAGGAGGTGGTCGTCGGGGTCAACAAGTTCACGACCACCGAGCCGAATCCGCTGCTCGCCGACCTCGACGCCGCGATCCAGACCGTCGACCCCGCGGTCGAGCAGGCCGCGATCGACGCGCTGGCCGAGTGGAAGTCCGGACGCGACGTCGAGCAGGTCGACGAGACGCTGCGGGCATTGCGCGACGCGGCCAAGACCGACACGAACCTGATGGCGGCCACCC
>JAVEDQ010000390.1 GCA_030840885.1 Frankiaceae bacterium | reverse complement strand
ACGTCGCCGCGAGCATCGCCGAGCAGGTCCGGGGCAAGGTCGTCGTCGACGCGACGAACCCCATCGCCGCCGACTTCAGCGGGCTGGCCGTCTCCGACCGCTCCGGTGCCGAGGAGGTCCAGGACCTCTTCGGTGGCGCACCCGTCGTCAAGGCGTTCAACACCGTCTTCGCCGCCAACCAGGCCCAGGGCGTCGTCGAGGGCATCCAGCTCGACGGCTTCTACGCCGGCGACGACCAGCAGGCCAAGCAGACCGCCGCCGAGCTGCTCGCCAGCTTCGGGTTCCGCCCGGTCGACGCCGGCTCGCTGAAGGCCGCACAGGCGCTCGAGCACATGGCGTTCCTGAACATCAGCCTCAACGCCGCGAACGGCTGGTCCTGGCAGTCGGGCTGGAAGCTCGTCGGTCCCCTCGGCTAGTCCCAGCCTGCCCTCGGCCGCCGTGGAACTAATCTGGGGCAGGTGCTGCTGCTCGTGGTCGACACCGCCACCGAGGCCTGCATCGCGGCCGTGTGCCGGGTGCGCCCCCCGGGCGAGACCGTCGACGGCCGGGCCGACGCCGACGTAACCGTGCTGGCGAGCCGCGCACCGATCGACGCGCGCCGGCACGGGGAACTGCTCGCCCCGCTGATCACCCAGGTCCTCGACGAGGCGGGTGTGGGGACCGGTGACCTCGACGGTGTCGTCGCCGGTGTCGGTCCCGGCCCGTTCACGAGCCTGCGCGTCGGCGTGGTGACGGCGGCGTCGGTCGCACACGCCCTCGGCCTGCGGGCGGTGGGTGTCTGCTCGCTGGACGCGATCCCCGATGCCGACGCGAGTCAGGACGTCGTCGTTGTGACGGATGCGCGGCGTCGCGAGGTCTACTGGGCCCGCTACCGCGACGGAGCCCGGACCGAGGGTCCCGACGTCGCCCGACCGGCGGACCTGCTCGCACGCCTGGGCGGTGACGAGGTCGTCGTGGGCAGCGCCGCCCACCTCACCCCCGAGCTCGCGGAGCGCGCGCTGCCGGACCTGCCACGGTACCCGCGCCCGGGGGCGCTGGCGCAGCTTGCCCGCGCAGCGATGCTCGCCGCCGAGCCGCCAGGTCCGTTGGTCCCCCTTTACCTCCGCCGCCCCGACGCCACCCCGCCCGCGGCGGCCCGGCCACCCGAGACCGTCCCTCCGACCGGAGCGACCCTGTGACCGGCGTCGAACTGCGTCCCATGCGCTGGTGGGACATCCCGGCCGTGATGGGGCTCGAGACCGAACTGTTCGGCGACGAGGCGTGGACGGCCGAGGCGTTCTGGTCCGAGCTCGCCTCCGCTCCGCCGTCGCTGACCGGGGCCGACTCGCGCCGCTACTGGGTGGCGGGCGAGGGCGAAGCCGACCTGCTGGGCTACGCCGGCCTCTCGCTGGGTGGGGACGAGGCCTACGTGCAGACCATCGGCGTCGCCCGCCGGGCCCAACGCCGCGGGCTAGGCAGCCTGCTGATGCGGCAGCTGCTCGCCGACGCCCGCGCAGCCGGGGAGCGGAGCTGCTGGCTCGAGGTCCGGGCCGACAACACCGAGGCGCAGGCCATGTACACCGGCTTCGGCTTCGTCGCGCGCGGTCGTCGCCGGGGCTACTACCAACCCTCGGGCGTCGACGCCATCGTGATGGCGGCGGACCTGCAGACCGGCGGGAGCCGCAGATGACCACGGTCCTGGGCTTCGAGACCTCCTGCGACGAGACCGGCGTCGGCATCGTGCGCGACGGTGAGCTGCTCGCCGATGCGCTCGCGAGCTCCGTCGACGAGCACGCCCGCTTCGGCGGGGTGGTCCCGGAGGTTGCCGCTCGGGCGCACGTCTCCTCGATCGTCCCGACGGTCGAACGCGCGGTCGAGCTGGCGGGGGAGCGGGCCGGGGTCCGGCTCGCCGACGTCGACGCCGTGGCCGTCACTGCGGGCCCGGGTCTCGCCGGCGCGCTGCTCGTCGGGGTCGCGGCAGCGAAGGCCTACGCCGTCGCGCTCGGCGTCCCGCTGCTGGGTGTGCACCACCTCGCCGCCCACGTCGCCGTCGACACCCTCGAGCACGGTCCGTTGCCGCAGCCGGTGGTCGCCCTGCTCGTCTCCGGCGGCCACTCGTCGCTGCTGCGCGTGCCCGACCTCGCCGGCGCCCCGGTGGAACCGCTCGGCGCGACCGTCGACGACGCCGCGGGCGAGGCGTTCGACAAGGTGGCCCGCCTGCTGGGGTTGCCCTTCCCCGGGGGCCCGCCGATCGACCGGGAAGCCCGGTCGGGCCAGGTGTCGATCGCCTTCCCGCGCGGCAAGGCCGCCGACGGCACCCTCGACTTCTCCTTCAGCGGCTTGAAGACCGCCGTCGCCCGCTGGGTCGAGGCGCGCCGTCGCGCCGGCGAACCCGTGCCGGTCGCGGACGTCGCCGCGTCGTTCCAGGAAGCGGTGGCCGACGTGCTCACCGCCAAGGCGGTCGCCGCCTGCCGCGCCGACGGCATCAACACGCTGGTCATCGGGGGCGGCGTCGCCGCGAACTCGCGGTTGCGCGCGCTCGCCCAGCAGCGGTGCGAGGCGGCCGGCATCCGGTTGCGCGTCCCGCGGCCCGGGCTGTGCACCGACAACGGCGCGATGGTGGCGGCCCTCGGCTACCTGCAGGTCGAGGCCGGGGTGACGCCGAGCCCGCTCGACCTCGGTGCCGATCCCGCGCTGCCGCTGGTGCGCAGCGCGGCGCGGAGCTGAGGGCGCGTGCCGGACCGGACGGACCCCGAGCAGACGGATGTGGCGGTGCCGACGACGCTGATGTGGGAGGCACGGGCCGCCGACGGACGGAGCGCCGAGCTGCTGGCCTGGCTGCTGGAGGCGGTCCCGCGGGGGCAGGTGTTCTCCTCTGCCGACCGGGTGGTGCTGGTGCTCGATCTCGACCTGGCTCGCGAGTTCTTCGGCGAGGCGGCGGCGGAACTGCCCTTCCGGCCGTCCGATGTCGTCCCGCAGCCGCCGCCCGAGCTCGTCGCGCGACCACCGCACGCCTGGGGCTTCGCGCGGGTGCGGTCGAGTTGACGCACGCCTCCCGGCACGGCTAAGTTGGCACTCAGCACATGAGAGTGCTAGCGACACAAGCGCTGCTCACCCGCGACGGCAGTCGCTGCGCTCGCTCTCTCGTTCACTTCTTCATCTAGGGAGGGCAGATCATGGCCACCGCCACACAGGTCGGCATCAAGCCGCTCGAGGACCGGATCCTCGTTCAGCAGGGCGAGGGTGAGACCACCACCGCTTCCGGCATCGTCATCCCCGACACCGCCAAGGAGAAGCCGCAGGAGGGCACCGTCCTCGCTGTCGGCCCGGGCCGTTGGGACGAGGACGGCGAGAAGCGCGTCCCGCTCGACGTCGCCGTCGGCGACACCGTTCTGTACAGCAAGTACGGGGGCACCGAGGTCAAGTACCGCGGCGAGGAGTACCTCATCCTCAACGCGCGCGACGTCCTCGCCGTTCTCGACAAGTAGTTCGCTCCTCCGCTCTCCGCCCCGGTCGCCCTCGGCGCCGGGGCGGATTGCGTCGGTCTTCCGCCGCAGCGCCTGCCCGGGCCGCGGTGATCCTGCACCCTCATTCAGCATTCCAGCGCATCTCAGCAGTACCGAAAGGATGTCCATGGTAGCCAAGACCCTGGCTTTCAACGCCGACGCCCGGCGCGCACTCGAGCGCGGCGTCAACAAGCTCGCCGACTCGGTGAAGGTCACGCTCGGCCCGAAGGGCCGCAACGTCGTCCTCGACAAGAAGTTCGGCAGCCCGAC
>JAVEDQ010000340.1 GCA_030840885.1 Frankiaceae bacterium | reverse complement strand
GTGTTCAAGGGCCGGAACGGCGACGACGTCGAGGTCCACCTGACCAGCAACCCGAGCCACCTCGAAGCCGTCGACCCGGTCCTCGAAGGCATCGCGCGCGCCAAGCAGGACATGCTGGACAAGGGCGAGGACGGCTTCACCGTCCTGCCACTGCTGATGCACGGTGACGCGGCCTTTGCCGGGCAGGGCGTCGTGGCCGAGACCCTGAACCTCTCGCAGCTGCGCGGCTACCGCACCGGCGGCACGATCCACCTCGTCGTCAACAACCAGGTCGGCTTCACCACCTCGCCGACCTCGGGCCGCTCCAGCGTCTACGCCACCGACGTGGCCCGCATGGTGCAGGCGCCGATCTTCCACGTGAACGGCGACGACCCCGAGGCCTGCGTCCGCGTCGCGCGGCTCGCCTTCGACTTCCGGCAGCGGTTCCGCAAGGACGTCGTCATCGACCTCATCTGCTACCGCCGCCGCGGCCACAGCGAGGTCGACGAGCCGTCGTTCACGCAGCCCCTGATGTACGACACGATCGACGCCAAGCGCTCGGTGCGGAAGATCTACACCGAAGACCTGATCGGTCGTGGCGACATCACCCTGGAGCAGGCCGAGAAGGCGCTGCGCAACTACCAGGGCCACCTCGAGAAGGCATTCTCCGAGACCAAGGACGCCTCGTCCGCGCCGTCGCGCGAGCCGGGCATCCGCAGCGTCGACGAGCGCGCCGCGGCCTCGGTGAAGACGGCGATCTCGCTGGAGACGATCAAGCAGATCGTCGACACCCAGGTCAACCTGCCGGACGGGTTCACGCCCCACCCACGCCTCGCACCACAGCTGCAGCGCCGCGCGAAGATGATCGACGACGGCACCATCGACTGGGCCCTCGGCGAGCTGCTCGCCTTCGGTTCGCTGTTGCTCGAGGGCAAGCCGATCCGCCTGGCCGGGCAGGACAGCCGCCGCGGCACGTTCGGCCAGCGCCACTCGGTGCTTGTCGACCGCAAGACCGGCGAGGAGCACACGCCCTTGCGCACTCTCCCGGGTGCCGCGACGTTCTACGTCTACGACTCGCTGCTCAGCGAGTTCGCGGCGATGGGCTTCGAGTACGGCTACTCGATCACCCGGCCGGAGGCACTCGTGCTCTGGGAGGCGCAGTTCGGTGACTTCGCCGACGGCGCCCAGTCGATCGTCGACGAGTTCATCGCCTCCGGCGAGGCGAAGTGGGGCCAGCAGTCCGGCCTCACGCTGCTGCTCCCCCACGGCTACGAAGGCCAGGGTCCCGACCACTCCTCGGCGCGTCCGGAGCGCTACCTGACGCTGTGCGCCGACGACAACATGACCGTGGCGATGCCCTCCACACCGGCGCAGTACTTCCACCTGCTCCGTCGGCAGTCGCTCGTCGAGGACAAGCGGCCGCTGATCGTGATGACGCCGAAGTCGATGCTGCGCCTGAAGGCGGCTGCCTCGGCCAAGGAGGACTTCACCGACATGGCCTGGCAGCCGGTCATCGGGGACCCGTCGATCAGCGGCACGCCGCGGCGTGTGGTGCTGTGTTCCGGCAAGGTCTACTACGACCTGCTGGCCGCCCGGAAGAAGCGCTCGGGCACCGACTCGTCGGCCGACGACGTCGCACTGGTGCGCGTCGAGCAGCTCTACCCGACCCCGGTCGACGAGGTCTCCGAAGCGCTCGCGACCCTGGGGGCCGACAGCTCGACCGACGTGATCTGGGTCCAGGAGGAGCCGGCGAACCAGGGTGCGTGGCCCCACATGAAGCTGCACATCGAGGAGGGGCTCCCCGACGGCGTGAAGCTGCGCCGCGTCTCGCGGCGGGCGATGGCCTCCCCGGCCGCCGGGGTCGCCGCCGTCCACGAGGCCGAGCAGGCTGCGCTGATCGAAGCCGCGCTGTCCGCCTGACCCTGACCAGCGCCAACGGCCCGAAGCTGTGCGGGCTTCCACCGGCTCCAACCGGGCGAAGCCCACACAGCTTCGGGGTGGTTCGTCCCGGTAGCGAGGCAGATGACATGTACTTCACCGACCGTGGGCTCGAGGAGTTGGCGGACCGGCGCGGCGAGGAATCCGTGTCGTTCCGCTGGCTTGCCGAGCGCATGCGCGACTTCGTCGACGACAACCCGGACTTCGAGGTCCCCGTCGAGCGCCTCGCCGTCTGGCTGGCACGGCTGGACGACGATCCCGAAAACTGATCGTGGTCAGGCACCACCCGCCGTGTGAACCACGTGCGCCTGCGATCATGACCAGCAGATGTGGGCACACTGACGGCGTCCGAGCCGCGCCTCGGCGGTGCCGCCCGCGTCGCAACTCCGGGAGCCGCCGGTCGAGAGGAGAATCGTGTCCGAGTCCTACCCGCCGTCCGGTTCCGGTCAGCCCGCGGAAGGGTCGTCGGGTGGTGAGCAGCCCCCGACCGGGCAGTACGGCGCGCCTGGCACCGCACCGTCGGACCAGTCCGGGTACCGGCAGTCCTACGGCGCCCCGCCGTCCGCGCAGGGCGGTTACGGCTCGTCGTCGGAGACGTCGGTGAACCAACCCTTCGCCTCGCCGGGCGGCTATGGCCCTGCTGCCGGCCCTGCCGGCCCACCCGGCGCTGCCCCGTCCGGCGGCGCACCACAGGGCGCCTGGGGCGCGCAGGGTTACGGCAGCCCGGCGGGCGGCCAGGGGTACGGCTCGTCGCCCTCCGGAGCCGCGCCCTACGGCGGGTACGGCCAGCAGCCTTCAGCCGGCGGAACGCCCTACGGCAGCGGCGGCTCGCCCTACAGCGCCGGTTCGCCCTACGGCGGCGCGGGTTCGCCCTACGGCCGGGGGCAAGGCGGCGGCGGGAGCAGCCTGCTGTCCAGCCCTTCCGGAGTCGGCCAGCTGCTCACGATCATCGGCTACGTCGTCGCCGGGCTGGGTCTGCTCGCCTTCATCCTCACACTGGCGACCGACACCGCCTATGGCGGCAGCACCGTCTTCAAGCTGGCGCAGGCCCTGATCGCGCTGATCACCGGCCTCGGCTTCGGCGCCGTCTGCGTCGGACTGGGCAGCCTGCTCAAGCAGCGGTCGGGGTCCTGACCGGCCGGCCGCGCGCGAGCACGGCCGGGTCGAGGAAGCGTTCCACCATCGCGGCGGCATAGTCGGGACCGAGACGGCTCGCGGTCGCGCCGAGCTGCTCGGCGGCCTGCCGGTAGGACGGGTCGCCGACCAGCCGAGCGACCGCCGTGGTCACGCGCGCGGTGGTGAGCCGCATCGACAGCATCGGGATGGCCGCGCCACTGCGCTTGAGCCGCATCGCATTGTCGAACTGTTCGCCTCCGCCGGGGACGATCAGCTGCGGCAGGCCGCGGACGAGCGCCTTGGCGACCATGCCGTGCCCGCCCCCGGCGACGACGACCGACGAGGCTGCGAGTGCCGGCGCCTGCCGGCCGGGGCCGACCGAGGCCCACGGCGGCAACGGCCCGTCGTGGGTGTCGAACTGCGTCGACACCAGCCGGAGCCCGAGCATCTCGCAGGCGACAAGGGACGCCTCGAGCAGCCCGGTGGCGCCGCTCGGGGCTGTCGAGGCCGAGACGAAGACCAGCGGCGCGTCCCCCGGCGGCAGCGGCACGTCGGCTTCGGCGGGATCCCACTCCATCGGCCCGACGACGACGGTGTTGGCCGGCCAGTCGGGTCGGACGATCTCCATCCCGGGCAGGGTCGCGACGAGGCGACCGTTCGCGGCCCGCTCCGAGCCGGTCAGCCCGATGCCGGTACGGGCCTGGGCCCGCTCGCGCTCCCCCTGCCGCAAGCCCTTGCGGTGCAGCCGGCGGAGCAGCCGGTCGCGGCCCTGCGTGAGCGGGTTGCGTCCGCGCCGCAGGCCTGACCCCGGTGCCGGCAGGCCGACGCTGTAGTCCTGCAGCGGGTGCGGGATGAGCTCGACCCACGGCACGTCCATGAGGTCGGCGGCGAACGCCCCGGCGACGGTCAGCGTGTCGGCGACGATCGCCTCCACCCCCGCTGCGGTGAGCTGCTCGGCGAGCGGTCGCGCCTGTTCTGCGGCCCGGCCGTAGAGGCGGAACCCGAAGATGGCGTCCCGTGGGTCGGCCTTCAGCAACGGGAGGTGGACGGCGGGCAGACCATTGCGCTCGAGCGCGTCCAGCCAGCTGACCCCCGTGACCACGAGCACCTCGTGGCCGCGGGCCTGCAGCGCGGTGGCGAGCGAGGCAGCGGGGAACGCGTGACCGGGCGCCGGGCCCGCCACGACGGCGATCTTCACCGCCGGCTCAGGTGGTCAGGACGAGCTTGCCGAAGACGTCCCCACCGGCAAGCAGAGCCATCGATTCGCGGATCTGGGCCAGCGGGCGGACGTCGGAGATCAACGGCCGGACACCGCTGTCGGCGAGCAGCCGGACGAGGCCGTCGAGCTCGTCGCGGGTCCCCATGGTCGACCCGACGATCGACAGCTGCAGGAAGAAGACGCGGTTGAGGTCCGTCGACGGCTTGCGGCCGCTCGTAGCGCCGGCGACCACGATCGTGCCGCCCGGCTTCAGCGACTTCAGCGAGTGCTCCCAGGTCGCCTCGCCGACGGTCTCGAGGACGGCGTCGACGCGGGAGGGGACCCGGGCGCCCGCCTCGAGGGCCTCGTCGGCGCCGAGTTCCAAGGAGCGACGACGCTTGTCCTCGTCCCGCGAGGTCACGTAGACGGTGTGGCCGAGGGCCTTGCCGAGCAGGATGGCCGCGGTGGCGACGCCGCCGCCGGCCCCTTGGACGAGGACCGTCCCCGGCCCGGTCAGCCCGGAGCGCGTCACCAGCATGCGGTACGCGGTCAGGTAGGCCGTCGGGAGGCAGGCCGCCTCTTCCCACGACAGCTCGGCCGGCTTGTCGACCAGGTTGCGCTCGGGGACGGCGACGTACTCGGCCAGCGCCCCCTGGTACTTCTCCGAGAGCAGGCTGCGCTTCGGGTCCAGCGTCTCGTCCCCACCGCCGGCGGCCGGGTCGGCGAGCACGGCGTGGACGACGACCTCACGGCCGTCGTCGGTCACCCCGGCGGCGTCGCAGCCGAGGATCATCGGCAGCTGGTCCTCACCGAGGCCCACGCCCTTCAGCGACCACAGGTCGTGATGGTTCAAAGCGCTGGCGCGGACGGCGACCCGGGCCCAGCCGTCGGGGACCTCGGGCTCCGGCCGGTCGGCCACCTCGAGACCGGAGAGCGGGTCGTCGGCGTCGATCTTCGTCGCATAAGCAGCTAGCACGGCTACGACCCTAGCCAACGAGTTCCGGCACCCGATACCTCTACCCTGCGTGACGGTCACCGGGCATCCCGTCACCCTCTGGCGTGTCGGGCGCGCGAGCCGGGACCAGGGTGATCGACTGATGGTGCCACCAGGGAAGGAACCCTCACATGACCGTGCAAATGTCTGGACCGCTGCCGCGCTCCCTCGTGGTCGCGGCGCTGGCCAACAACCAGCCCGACACCCGGCGGACGCGCGGCTGGATGCGCCGCCGGGGCCTGCGGCCGGTCGCCGCGGTGGACGTGGCCGCCGGTGGCGAGGTCTGCATCGACACCGCCGCCGACTTCGCCGCCTGCCACCACCCCGGGTGCTGTGCTATCCGCCCGGTGGAGAGCGCCGCGAAGTGCGCCGTCTGCGGAGGCCGCTGACCGGCTGCCGGATGCCGGACTGCCCTGCGCGCCGCTGCGGAGGTGAACAATGGTCGGCGAAGCCGGGACGCGGCCCGCGCCCGGACCGACGAAGGATTCGCCATGACCACACCTGCGCACTCGTCCGACGCTGCCCCGAGCCCTGCGACTTCGACCCCGGCCCCCGCCGCGGCCGCGGCCGGAGCCCCGATGACCCTCTACGGAGGCGTCACCAGTCGCCGCGTCACCGTCCGGGACCTGCAGCTCGCCAAGGACCGCGGGGAGAAGTGGGCGATGCTCACCTCCTACGACATGCTCACCGCCGCCATCTTCGACGAGGCCGGCATCCCGGTCCTGCTCGTCGGGGACTCCGCCGGCAACAACGTCCTGGGCTACGACACGACCGTCCCGGTCACCCTCGATGAGCTGCTGCCGCTGACGCGTGCGGTCTCCCGCTCGACGAGCCGGGCGATGGTCGTCGGTGACCTGCCCTTCGGCACCTACCAGGCCTCCCCCGCCCAGGCGCTCGACAGCGCGCTGCGGCTGCTCAAGGACGGCGGTGCGCAGGCGGTCAAGCTCGAGGGCGGACGCCGCGTCGCCCCGCAGGTCGAGCTGCTCGCCGGGGCCGGCGTCGCCGTCATGGGCCACATCGGCCTGACCCCGCAGAGCGTGCACGGGCTCGGCGGATACCGCGTGCAGGGGCGGGGCGAGGCCGGCGACCGGCTCATCGAGGACGCCCTGGCCCTGCAGGAAGCCGGCGCCTTCGCGATCGTGCTGGAGGTCGTTCCGGCCGACCTGGCCGCCCGTGTGACCAAGGAGCTCCGCATCCCCACGATCGGCATCGGGGGTGGACCGGACACCGACGCCCAGGTGCTGGTCTGGACCGACATGGCGGGCCTCACGCCCGGCGCCGGGCCGAAGTTCCTCAAGCGCTACGCCGACCTGCGCGGGACGCTGCTCGACGCGGCCCGCACCTACGCCGACGAGGTCCGCGACGGCGTCTACCCGGGCGAGGAGCACGGCTACTCCTGACGGCCTCCGGCGTCAGCCGCCGGCCGGGATCCGAGCGGCCAGTTCGGCCGCCAGCCGGGCCGGCGCCTCGGCCAACGACGGGCCGTACCAAGTGAGGTGCCGCCCGCTGACCAGGGCAGCCGGAATATCGGCGAAAGCCTCCGGACCGTCGTCGGCAGTGAACCGGTAGGGCTCGTCGGGCAGCACCACCAGGTCGACCCCGGCGGCGACGTCGGGTTCGATGCGGGGGTAACGGTCCGGGGATCCGGCCAGGACGTTGACGTGGCCGAGCCGGTGCAGCACGTCGCCGGCGAAGGTGTCGCGGCCCAGGGCCATCCAGGGTCGCCGCCAGATGGGCACGAGGACGCGCACCGTCTCGGACGGCAGAGCGAGGGTGGCCCAGGCCTGCTCCGCCCGGTCGAGCCAGTCCGGTCGGGGCAGCCGGCAGGCGACCCGCAGCAGGCGGTCCAGGCTCTGCAGCGCCTGGTCCACCGTGTGCGGTGCGGTGGTCCAGACCGCGAGCCCGGCCGCCCGCAACGCCGCCAGGTCGCCCGGCCGGTTCTCCTCCTCGTTGCCGACGACGAGGTCCGGGGCCAGCGTCACGATCTGGTCGATGCGCGGGTTCTTCGTACCTCGGACCCGCGTGACGTCGAGGTCGGCCGGGTGGCTGCACCAGTCGGTAGCCCCGACCAGCAGGCCCGGGGCCGTCGTCGCGATCGCCTCGGTGAGGCTCGGGACCAGGGAGACGACCCGGGTGACGATGGACGGGATCGACACCTCCTGACCGGTGTCGTCCGCGGCCGGATCGCCCATGTCAGACGTCGGTGACCCGCAGCCCGGCGTGGGCGCGGTAGCGGCGGTTGACGGAGATGAGGTTGGCGGTCAGCGCCTCGATCTGGCGGGCGTTGCGCAGCCGGCCTGCGTAGACACCGCGCATCCCGGCGACTCGGCCGGCGAGGGCGACCACCAGGTCGGTGGCCTCGCGGTCGTCGCCGAGCACGAGGACGTCGGTGGCCACCTCGTCGACCGTCGGGTCCTCGAGCAGCACCGCGCTGACGTGGTGGAACGCGGCGACGACGCGGCTGTCCGGCAGCAGTGCGGCAGCCTGCTGGGCCGCACTGCCCTCGGGGACGTCCAGAGCGAAGGCCCCGGAGGAGTCGAAGCCCAGCGGGTTGACGCAGTCGACGACGATCCGGCCGGCGAGGCCGTCGGCCAGGGCGCGCAGCAACTCGGCGTGCCCGTCGTAGGGCACCGCGACGATGACGACGTCGGTCGGTTCCCGCAGCTCGGCCACGGCGGCCGCGTTGTCCAGCCCGCGGACGGCTCCGGCATCGGCGAGGCCCGCAGCGACCTCGGCGGCGCGACCGGCGTCGCGGGAGCCCAGCAGCACCTCGTGGCCGGCCAGCGCGAAACGGCGGGCGAGGCCCCGACCCTGCGGGCCGGTACCGCCGAGGACGGCGATTCGGGCGGCGGCGGCATCCGGCAGGGGACGGCTGGGGGGGACGGGCGAGGCGCTCACGGCGCCAGTCTGCCCGGACCTGGGCCATCGGATCGGGGTGCCGTGCCTCGAAGACCTCGACCAGGGGTTACCGTCGCGTCCAGTTTCTCACCGTGGAGCCGCCGATCGGTCACACTGTGGAGACATGGATATTTGCTCATCCTGCCGTAGCTGCCACTGCCGGGGG
>JAVEDQ010000365.1 GCA_030840885.1 Frankiaceae bacterium | reverse complement strand
TCTCCGAGCAGATCGCCGGCGACCCGTTCATCGAGTTGTTCGAGCGGGGCGCGCTGCAGCAGGTCGCGGTCTACGAGGACGAGCCGTTCTCGTCCTACTTCTCCGGCAACACGGTGCAGATCTGCCCCGTCGGCGCCCTGACCGGCGCCAGCTACCGGTTCCGCTCGCGACCCTTCGACCTGGTCTCGACCCCGTCGGCCTGTGAGCACTGCGCGTCCGGCTGCTCGATGCGCACCGACTCGCGCCGCGGCCGGGTCCTTCGGCGGCTCGCCGGTGACGAGCCCGAGGTCAACGAGGAGTGGAACTGCGACAAGGGTCGCTGGGCCTTCCAGTACGCCTCGCAGCGCGACCGCATCACCACGCCGCTCGTCCGCAACCCGGAGACCGGGGAGCAGGTGGAGGTCAGCTGGGCCGACGCCCTCGACTACGCCGCCCGCGGGCTGCGGGAGTGCGTCGAGGGCGACGGTGCCGCGGTGCTCGCCGGCGGCCGCCACTCGGTCGAGGACGCTGCCGCCTACCGTGCCTTCGCGGCCGAGGCGCTCCGCACCGGTGACCACGACTTCCGCATCCGGGGGCACTCGGACGAGGAGTCGGCGTTCCTGCGCTCCCACGTCCAGGGCCGCCCGATGGCCGTGACCTATGCCGACCTGGACCGCGCCACCGCCGTGCTGCTCGTGGCCTTCGAGCCGGAGGAGGAGTCGCCCATCGTCTTCCTCCGTCTGCGCAAGGCCGCCCGCAAGCACGGCCTGAAGGTCACCAGCATCGCGCCGCTGACCACCCCGAGCGTCACCAAGACGATGGGGTCGCTGATCCGCTGCACCCCCGGCGGCGAGCCAGCGGTGCTCGACGGCCTCGAGCTCCCGGCCGGCGCGGTCGTGCTGGTGGGGGAGCGCCTCGCCGAGGTCCCCGGTGGCTTCTCGGCCGCGGCCCGGCTGGCCGAGCGCAGCGGCGCCAAGCTGGCGTGGATCCCGCGTCGTGCCGGTGAGCGCGGCGCGCTCGAGGTGGGGCTGTTGCCCGGCCCCGGCGCCCGGGACACGTCCGCGATCATGATGGCCGCCGCCGCCGGTGAGCTCGACGGCCTCGTCGTCGGTGCCGTCGACCCGGAGGACCTCCCCGACCCGCTGCTCGCCACCGAGGCGCTCGCCCGGGTGCCGTTCCTCGTGAGCCTCGAGGTGCGGCGCTCGCCCGTCACCGACGTGGCCGACGTCGTCTTCCCGGTCTCCCCGGTCGCCGAGAAGTCCGGCACCTTCCTGGACTGGGAGGGCCGCGAGCGTCCCTTCGAGCAGAGCCTCGACAACGGCGTGGGCATGTCCGACCAGCGTGCGCTGCACCTGCTCGCGGCCGAGATGGGTGTCGGGCTGCGGATGCCGTCGGTCGCCGCCGCGCGTGAGCTCGTCCGCGAGCGTTTCGAGCTGCGGCCTGCGCTGGAGCCGGGAGCCCCCGTCGAGGGCGCGCCGACCGTGGCCGCGCCGGCCGCGGTCACCCCGACCGCAGGGCAGGCCGTTCTCGCCACCTGGCACTGGTTGCTCGACGACGGCCGCATGCAGGACGGCGAGCCGCACCTGGCCGGCACGCGCAAGGCCCCGCGGGTCCATCTCTCCGGCGCGACCGCCGCCGCGATCGGCGCGACCGTCGGCTCCTGGATCACGGTCTCGACCGCCCGCGGCGCGGTGACGCTGCCGCTGGTGGTCGCCGACCTGCCCGACGGCGTCGTCTGGCTGCCGAGCTTCACACCCGGCTCGCACGTGCGGACCGACCTCGGCGTGGGTTCCGGCGCGCTGGTCGACATCGCCGTCGGGTCGGCCCCGTTGGCCGAGGCTCCGGCGGACAACGCCGGCACCGAGGCCGGCAGCGAGGCCGAGGCCCACACCGACGCGGTCGGCGCGTCCACGCCGGCTTCGCAGTCGGTCGAGGCAGGATCGGGAGCGTCATGATCCACGGAAGTCTTCAGGCCGCGCCGGCGCAGACCCCGCCCGACCTCACCAGCTTCGGCAGCGAGCCGTTCTGGATCACCCTTCTCAAGGTCGTCGCCGTGTTCGGCATCCTCGTGCTGCTGACGCTGTTCACGATCGTCGCCGAGCGCCGGGTCGTCGCGCGGATGCAGCAGCGCATCGGGCCGAACCGGGTCGGACCGCAGGGCTCGCTGCAGAGCCTCGCCGACGGCATCAAGCTGATGCTCAAGGAAGACATCATCCCGACGCTGGCCGACAAGCCGGTCTACCTGATCGCGCCGATCGCCTCCGCGGTGCCGGCGTTCCTCGCCTTCAGCGTCGTCCCGTTCGGCCCCGAGGTGTCGATCGCCGGGCACAAGACCGCGCTGCAGCTCACCGACCTGCCGGTCGGCGTGCTGTTCATCCTCGCCTGCTCCGGCCTCGGGGTGTACGGCATCATCCTGTCCGGCTGGTCGTCGGGCTCGACCTACCCGCTGCTGGGCTCGCTGCGGTCGGCTGCACAGGTCATCAGCTACGAGGTCGCGATGGGCCTGTCGCTGGTCGCCGTCTTCCTCTACTCCGGGACGCTGTCGAGCAGCGGCATCGTCGCGAGCCAGGCGAACGGCTCCTCGGCGAGCCTGTTCGGCATCGACTTCACGCTGCCGTCCTGGTACGCGATCACGCTGCCCGTCTCGTTCATCATCTACGTGATCTGCATGGTCGGCGAGACCAACCGGGCCCCGTTCGACCTCGCCGAGGCCGAGTCGGAACTCGTGGGTGGCTTCCACACCGAGTACTCGTCGATCAAATTCGCCCTGTTCTTCCTCGCCGAATACATCAACATGGTCACCGTTTCCGCCCTGGCCACGACCCTGTTCCTCGGCGGCTGGCGGGCACCGTGGCCGCTGTCGATCTGGAACGGCGCCAACAGCGGCTGGTTCCCGATGATCTGGTTCGTCCTCAAGGTCCTCGGCTTCCTCTTCTTCTTCATCTGGCTGCGCGGCACGCTGCCGCGCATGCGTTACGACCAGTTCATGAACCTGGGCTGGAAGATCCTGATCCCCGGCAGCCTGGTGTGGATCCTCATGGTCGCCACCGTTCGGACGCTGCAGGACAACGTGGACAACCGCGGCCCGTGGCTCACGGTCGCGGCGGTCATCGCGTCCATCGCGCTGATCATCCTTCTGATCGACCCCGGCGCGAAGAAGCGCCAGGCCAAGCAGGACGATGCCGAGCAGGAGCGGCAGGCGAACGCGCCGAGCCTCGACAACATCCCCTGGCCACCCCGCTCGCCGCAGCAGCGTCCCGTGCTGGCGGGCTCCGGCTCCCGGACGTCCGCCTCGCGCACGTCGGACGCTGTGACGGGGACGGGTGCCTACGCCGCGGGGCGCGGCGGGACGACCTCGGCGCCGCCGAGCTCCTCGCCGCCCGACTTCGACAAGAAGGACTAGACGATGCTCGACAGCGTCAAGGGCTTCGGACTGACCTTCGGCACGATGTTCAAGAAGGTCACCACCGAGCTCTATCCCGAAGAGATGCGGCCGACCGCCCCGCGCTACCACGGCCGGCACGTCCTGAACCGCCACGCGGACGGGCTGGAGAAGTGCATCGGCTGCGAGCTGTGCGCGTGGGCCTGCCCCGCCGACGCCATCTACGTCGAGGGCGGCGACAACTCCGAGGCGGAACGCTTCTCCCCCGGGCAGCGCTACGGCCGGATCTACCAGATCAACTACCTGCGCTGCAACTTCTGTGGCTTGTGCATCGAGGCCTGCCCCACGCGGGCGCTGACGATGACCAACGAGTACGAACTCGCCGACGACAGCCGCACCGACCTCATCTTCACCAAGGAGCAACTGCTCGCCCCGCTGCGTGCGGGCATGGAGCAGCCGCCTCACCCGATGCGGCTCGGTGAGACCGAGCAGGCCAACTACGCCCCCGAGACCGCCACCGCGCCGGAGGTCCCCAGCCGCGACGGCGAGGGACACCATGCTGCCGCGGAAGCCCAGCAGAGCGGCAACACCGCGGTCGACGTGCCCGGTCCGCCCGGAACTGCCGAGGCGACGACCCGACGCGGCCAGATGTCCCGCGTCAGCCGCCGCCGGAAGGAGCGGAAGTGAGCACGACACAGTTTCTCGCCGAGGCCATCACCCGCACCAGCAGCGGTGAAGCGGTCGTGTTCTGGTTCCTGGGGCCCGTCGCGCTCGCGGCGGCGCTGGCCATGGTCCTGTCCAAGAACACGGTGCACGCCGCCCTCTGGCTCGTGCTCGTGATGTTCTGCCTGGCCGTGTTCTACGTCGTCCAGGACGCCCCGTTCCTCGGCGCGGTCCAGGTGATCGTCTACGCCGGCGCGATCATGGTGTTGTTCCTGTTCGTGGTGATGCTCGTCGGCGTCGACTACTCCGAGTCCCTGACCGAGACCTTGCGGGGACAGCGGGTGACCGCGATCCTGCTCGCCGTCGGGTTCGGTGGCTTGTTGTTGCTGCCGATCGCCCGCGCCGTCGCCTCGACCTCCGCCCAGGGCCTCGGGGAGAGCGGGTTCAACGACAACGTCGGGGCGATCGCCCGGGTGCTGTTCACCCAGTACGTCTTCGCCTTCGAGGTCGTGTCGGCGCTGCTGATCGTGGCGGCGGTCGGTGCGATGGTCCTCGGCCACCGGGATCGTCGGGACGAGCGGCTCTCCCAACGGGAGCAGGCCACGCGGCGCTTCACCGACCCCGAGCACCAGTTCAGCCCGCTGCCGGGTCCGGGTGTCTACGCCCTGCACGACGCGGTGGACCGGCCGGCGTTGCTGCCCGACGGCAGCCCCGCACGGACCAGCGTCCCAAGTGAGTACGCCGACTCCATCGACCAGGCCTACGACGAGGTCCTGAACGAGCGGAGCCGCCGGACCTCGATCGAGGGCAGCGCGGGCCCCGGGTCCGCCGGTCCCGACGGCCCGACTTCCGTCGAGCGAGAAAGCACTGCGGGGAGGGATCAGCGGTGAACCCGGCCAACTACCTGCTGCTGTCGGCCGCGTTGTTCACCATCGGGACCGTCGGTGTGCTCGTCCGCAGCAACGCCTTGGTGATCTTCATGAGCATCGAGTTGATGCTCAATGCGGTCAACCTGACCCTGGTGACCTTCTCCCGCATCAACGGGAGCCTCGACGGTCAGATCATCGCGTTCTTCGTGATGGTCGTCGCCGCCGCCGAAGTGGTCGTCGGGCTCGCCATCATCGTCACGATCTTCCGGACGCGCTCGTCCGCATCGGTCGACGACACCAACCTGCTGAAGTACTGAAAGGTCAGGGGTGACAGTTCTCGCGGCCGAATCGCTGGGTTCCTCCAGCGCGACGG
Organism: Frankiaceae bacterium; assembly: GCA_030840885.1. Taxonomy (GTDB): domain Bacteria; phylum Actinomycetota; class Actinomycetes; order Frankiales; family Frankiaceae; genus JAVEDQ01. The sequence continues at coordinate 135 of JAVEDQ010000365.1, read as the reverse complement.
GCACGTTCTCGCTGATGTGGCTGCTGGTGGCGCTGCCCCTGGTCGGCGCCGCGGTGCTGCTGCTCGGTGGACGGCGGACGAATGGCTATGGCCACCTGCTGGCGACCGGTCTCGCGATCGCATCGTTCGTGGTCG
>JAVEDQ010000332.1 GCA_030840885.1 Frankiaceae bacterium | reverse complement strand
GGCTGACCCGCTCGCGGAGCGCCGGGTAGTACCGCGAGAAGAACCGCTCCTCCTGCTCGGCCGGCACCGTGAGCTCGGCCTGGTCGACGATGGTCCGGACGCTCGGCGGAACCGTGGTGGCGAGCCGCGCCAGGTACAGCGGGGCCCGACCGCCGTCGTCGTCGGACCACCACGCGATGCCGTGGGCCGGGCTGCCCGTCAGCACCGCGGACTCCAGCGTGCGGGTCTCGTCGCCGCTGCGGACCTGCGGTCGGAGCAGCATCCCCGACGGGACGCGGGTGAGGTCGAGCTGCAGCTCGGCCGGATCGCCGACGAGCACGACCGGCGACGGCGGCTTGTTCGCCTGCAGGAACGGCATCCCGAGGGCGTGGGCCTCGTCGAGCAGGTCCCAGATGCGGCGGCTGCCGAACGTCGTCAGCGAGATCGGCGGGTTCGCGCCGTAGGAGTAGCTGCGGCGGCTCGCCGCGTCGAGCGCCGCGATCTCCTCCAGCAGCCCGAGCTGTGCCCGCGGCAGGCGGGTGAGGCCGGAGCCGCCGTAGCCGATGCCGGTCCAGGAGATCCCGGAACGCACCCACTGGCCGTTCTTGCCGGGCACCACGGGACGCAGACCGATCTGCGCCGGCTGCGCCGGGCGACGGTTCATCCGCAGCGGAACGGTGAGCTCGAACTGCAGCCCGATCGCCGCCGACCCGTCGTCGGCGTCAGGTGGCTCGTTGACGAGGTCGAGCAGGTGCCGCTCCCAGGGCGCGAAGATCGGCGTCACCGTTGCAGCCGGGGGAGCATCGGACCGCTCGATCACGGTGGCGAGCGCGACGGCCACCGAGTGCTTGCAGTTCAGGTGCACCGGACAGGTGCAGCTGCCGCGGAAGCCGGTGAGCCGGCCGTCGGCGGCACGGCTGAGGAAGGCGACGGCGCTGTAGGGCGTCCGGGCCGAGCCGGCGACCTCACCGAAGGCGTGCGCGTTGCTGGGGGCGGTCTGGGTCGAGAGAACCGCGCCGGAGCGGGCGTACTCGAGGGCGCGCCGGAAGGTCTCGGAGCCGACGACGGCGCTGAGCGTCACCTCGTCGGCGGTCCGCGGCTCCGGCATCGCGCCCCCTTCCGTCCCCCTGCGTGGTGCTGCGCCGACGGTATGCGGGACCTCCGACAGAATTGCGGCGACAGGACGGGTGTGGACGAAGTAGACCAGCAATACGGCGAAGGGCTACCGTGTAGCACATGGAGTCGATCGGGGTGCGCGAGCTGCGCCAGCACGCGAGCCGCTGGCTGCATCGGGTCGCCCGCGGCGAAAGCTTCCAGGTCACCGATCGGGGACGTCCGGTGGCCGTGCTCAGCCCCGTCGTCGAGGGCGATTGGGAGCGGCTCGTCTCGACAGGGCAGATCACCCCCGCCACCCACCGGCTCGCCGATGTCGTGCCGATGACGGCGGCGGGCGGGCGCTCGCTGTCGGAGATCCTCGCCGAGGACCGCGAGGAGCGGTGATGCGGGAGGCAGCCGTGCGGGGAGCCACATCGGCCGCGCGATGACCGTCGTCGCCTATATGGATACATCTGCGCTGGTGAAGCTTGTCCGGAGCGAGCAGGAGACGCCCGCGCTGCGTGATTGGTTATCGGGTCCGGCCACCCCCGACGTGTTCGTGTCCTCCGCCCTGGCACGAGTCGAGCTGCTACGAGCTGTACGGCGCGTGGACGCGGAACTCGCGGCGTCTGCGGGCGCCGTGCTGGGGGCGATGCATCTCCTTGCGGTGGGCGAGGCCGTGCTGGGCCGTGCAGCCGAGATCTCACCGCCGTCGGTGCGCTCGCTGGACGCCGTGCATCTTGCGACGGCCGAGACCGTGGGCTCGTCGCTCGCTGCTGTCGTCGCCTACGACCGACGGCTCGTCGAGGCCGCCCGCGGCCTGGGCCTGCCCGTGGTGTCGCCCGGGATGTGAGCCCGGCGCCTCAGCCCTGCTCTCGCGAGCACCACCACGTCGTCCGGCCGCCGACGGTCGCGCGCCGCATCTCCGCCCCGCACCGTGGGCAGTGCGCGTCGGCCTTCCGAAACGGGATGATCTCGCCGGTGTGCACCCCACCCTTCTTGATCGCGCTGCGGATGCCGCGGCGCAGCTCACGGTGCAACGTCGTCAGCTGATCAGCTGGCACCTCCCAGGCGCGGGCCCGCGGGTCGATCGCCGCCTGCCACAGCACCTCGTCGGCGAGCAGGTTGCCGATGCCGGCGAGAACGGCCTGGTCGAGGAGCCGGGCCTTGATCGGTGCGGTGCCGCGTCCGACAACGTCGCGGAATTCGGCGACGCCGATCTCGCTGGCATCCGGGCCGAGCGCGTCGATGTCCGGGTCGAGCCGAACCCGGCCCAGCCGGCGCTTGTCGAACAGCCGCGCGGTGCCGCCGTCGTCGAAGGTGAGGGTGAAGCGGTACCACTCGGACTTGGGTTCGGCGGCTCCGGGCTGTGCGGGCCGGGCGTAGTCGCCGCCCTCGTCCGCGTCCGTCTCGTCGTCGGACCCGGGGCGGGTGACGAAGATCCGGCCGCTCATCCCGAGGTGGATGCCGAGCGCCGGCCCGTCGTCGGAGGTGTCGCACCACATCGTCTTGCCGCGTCGGTGCGCCGCGGTGAGGCTGCGGCCGAGCAGCGCCTTCCGGATCTCGCCGGGGGCATGCGGCCGGCATTCGTAGGTGTCGGTGTCGTCGACGTCGGCGATCGTCCGGTTCAGCGCGGAGCGGGCGAGCACGGCGCGGGCGGACTCGACCTCGGGGAGTTCGGGCACTGGGTGCTCCTGCCCGGTCAGTGAGTTTCCACCGATCAGCGACGCGCCGACCGGCTCACTCCCGGGGTGACGTCCCGTCCAGATTGAGCCCGATGGCGGTCGCGACGCGGATTAGGCGAACTCGTCCGGAGTCTCGTCGCCCGGGACCTCGCTGATCGCTCCTTCTCCTCGCATCGCGAGCGCTTCCTCGCGGGTCATCGACTGCCCGGCAAGGTGCCGCAGGGCGAGGTCGACGGCCTCGGTTTCGGTTCGTAGCCCGAACCGCTCCATGATCGTGACGACGTAGGAGTC
>JAVEDQ010000317.1 GCA_030840885.1 Frankiaceae bacterium | reverse complement strand
CGCCCTCGACGGGCGCCTTGCCCTCGCGGCTGAGCACGGTCACCTCGTGGCCGGCGGCGAGCGCTTCAGTGACGGCGGCGTAGCCGAGGAAGCCGCCGCCGCCGAGGACGAGCAGGTGCATGGTGAGCTCCGGGGAGAGGGGAGCGGACGGTCCGAGCTGGTACGCCAGGAAAGCTCAGGTGATGGTCAGCCCGCCGTCGACGGGGATGGTCTGGCCGGTGACGTAACCACCGGCGTCGGAGGCCAGGAAGATCAGCGCGGCGGCGAGCTCCTCGGCGTCGCCCTTGCGACCGGCCAGCAGCCGGGGACCCATCGCCTCGATGTAGCCCTCGGGGTACTGGTCGGTCATCTCGGAGGCGAAGAACCCGGGGGCCAGCGCATTGACCCGGATGCCCTTGCGGGGCGTCCACTGCTGCGCCAGGTCGCGGGTGAGCCCGATCAGACCGGCCTTGCTGGCGGCGTACGCCGCCTGCGGCAGGCCCGCGGTGGTGATGCCGAGGATGCTCGAGATGTTGATGATGCTGCTGCCCGGCTTCATGACCCGGCCGCAGGCCTGGGCCATCCAGTAGCAGCCGTTGAGGTTCACGTCGATGACCGAACGGAACTGGTCGACCGTCTCCCGGGTCGCGGGCACCGCGGTGCCGATGCCGGCGTTGTTCACCAGCACGTCGACGTGACCGAACTCGTCCATCGCCGCCTGCACCAACGCAGTGCAGTCCTCGGGCTTGGCGACGTCGGTCGCGACGGTGATCGCGCGACGGCCGGTGGCCTCCACGAGCTTCCTGGTGTCCTCGAGCTTCTCGACGCGGCGGGCGCCGAGGGCGACGTCGGCCCCGGCCTCGGCCAGGGCCTGCGCGAACGCGACCCCGAGGCCGGAGGAGGCACCGGTGACGACGGCTACCTTGCCGTCGAGGCGGAAACGGTCGAGAACGCTCATGGGGATCCTTTTTGCCGGGGGTCGCCCGGGGGCGGCGACGCGAGGGTCCTCCCCGCTGTGAGCTGCGCTACCCGTGGGCCCCGTACTGCTTCCTCATCCGACTTCGCTGTTGCGAACTTTTTGCAGATGCACGCGGCAGGCGCTAGCGTCCAGCTGACGCACCCTTCGAGTGGCCCGGGAGACGACGTGACGCTCGACCTGCAGGCGGACCGGCAGCAGCCGGATACGAGCCGCCTCCAGCGGGTTCGAGCCTCGTTGACCCGGGCTGAATGGACCTCCGTGCTGAGCATGGCGGGGTTCGTCCTGTTGCTGCACGTCGTGGGCTGGGGCGTCCTGCTCGGCGCCATCGCGCCGCACCACTACGACCTGGGCAAGACCGGCATCTTCGGAGCAGGCCTCGGCCTCACCGCCTACATGCTCGGGATGCGGCACGCCTTCGACGCCGACCACATCGCCGCCATCGACAACACCACCCGCAAGCTCATGGCCGAGGGCAAGCGCCCGCTCTCGGTCGGCTTCTGGTTCTCGCTCGGCCACTCGAGCGTCGTGTTCGGCCTGTGCCTGCTGCTCTCGTTCGGCGTGAAGGCACTGGTCGGGCAGGTGGAGAACGACTCGTCGTCGCTGCAGCGCACCACCGGCCTGATCGGAACCACTGTCTCCGGCACGTTCCTCTACCTGATCGCCGGGCTCAACCTGATCGTGTTCCTGGGGATCGTGAAGGTCTGGCGCTCCATGCGCCGCGGCGACTACGACGAGGCCGCGCTCGAGTACCAGCTGGACAACCGCGGGCTGATGAACCGCATCCTCGGCCCGGCGACGCGCGCGGTGCGCAAGCCCGGTCACATGTACCCGGTCGGCCTGCTGTTCGGTCTCGGGTTCGACACCGCCACCGAGGTCGGGCTGCTCGTGCTCGCCGGCGGTGCGGCAGTGTTCGCCCTGCCCTGGTACGCGGTGCTCGTGCTGCCGATCCTGTTCGCGGCGGGCATGAGCCTGCTCGACACCATCGACGGCTGCTTCATGAACTTCGCCTACGGCTGGGCGTTCTCGAAGCCGGTGCGCAAGGTCTACTACAACCTCACGATCACCGGCCTGTCGGTGGCGGTCGCCTTCATCGTCGGCACCATCGAGCTCGCCGGCATCCTGACCGAGAAGCTCGGCATCGTCACCGGGCCGCTTGCAGCACTCGGCGGCCTCGACCTGAACGCCGTCGGCTACGCCATCGTCGGGCTGTTCGTCGTGACCTGGGCCGGCGCGCTCGCGATCTGGAAGTACGGCCGCATCGAGCAGAAGTGGGAAGCCGGACTGCAGCGCACCCGCTGAGCAGTCGCTCGCTCGCGAGGGCGGCAAGATCAACCACCCGATCACGGCCCGCTGGCCCGATGCCAGGCCCGGTGACCGCGTGATCGGGCGGTTGATCATGAGGACGGCACCCCGCTCGGTCCGAACCGTTCGACGCGGATCGACGGCGTCGCCACGCCGGCTTCCACGAGCAGTTGGCTCGCCGCTTCGGCGAACCCGGACGAGCCGCAGACGAACACCGTCTGGCCGCCGTCGAGCAGCGGGGTGAGGTCGTCGACGGTGAGGCGGCCGGCGGGACGACCACCGGGCGATCCCACCCGAGAGAACGCGGTGGTCGCCCCGCCATCCCGCAGCTCACGCGCGTAGGGCAGAACCGAGACGGTGCGCGCGGCCACCACGAGCTCGAGCAGGTCCGCCCGGCCGAGGGCCTGCGCGTGGCGCAGCATCGCGACCAGCGGCACGACGCCGGACCCGCCACCGACACCGAGCGCCGGCGTGGTCG
>JAVEDQ010000310.1 GCA_030840885.1 Frankiaceae bacterium | reverse complement strand
TCCCATCAGGACCCCGGGTTCATCGACCATGTGGTCAACAAGAAGGCCGAGGTCGTCCGCGTCTACCTGCCGCCGGACACGAACACGCTGCTGTCGGTGGCCGACCACTGCCTCCGGAGCCGGCACTACGTCAACGTCATCGTGGCCGGCAAACAGCCGGCGCTGACCTACCTGACCATGGACGAGGCCTTCGCGCACTGCACCCGCGGGCTCGGCATCTGGCCGTGGGCCGGGACCACAAACGAGGAACCGGACGTCGTGCTGGCCTGCGCCGGCGACGTCCCGACGCTGGAGGCCCTCGCCGCCGCCGACCTGCTGCGGACCCACCTCCCCGAGCTCAAGCTCCGCTTCGTCAACGTCGTGGACCTGATGCGCCTCGAACCGGACACCGAGCACCCGCACGGGTTGTCCGACCGGGACTTCGACGCATTGTTCACGACCGACAAGCCGGTGATCTTCGCCTACCACGGCTACCCGTCCTTGATCCACCGGCTGACGTACCGCCGGAACAATCACGCGGACATTCACGTGCGTGGCTACAAGGAGGAGGGCACCACGACGACGCCGTTCGACATGGTGATGCTCAACGACCTCGATCGCTTCCGGCTCGTGATGGACGTCATCGACCGGGTGCCGTCGCTCGGCAGCCGCGCCGCGGTTCTCCGCCAGCGCATGGCCGACGCCCGCCTCGCCGCCCGCGCCTACACGCGCGAGCACGGGGAGGACGATCCCGCCGTCACCAACTGGACGTGGTCCGCCCGGAGTTGAGATGCGGGTACTCACGGTGAACGCGGGGTCCTCGAGCCTGAAGCTGCGGCTGTTGGGGTCGCAGGACGAGACCCTGCACAGCCGGGATCTGGCCGCCGACACAGCAGGAATCGACGTCCGCGGGCTCGCCGACGCAATGGCGGCATGGGAGCGGCCGGATGTGGTCGGCCATCGCGTCGTCCACGGCGGAACCCGGTTCTCCGGCCCGGTGCGGGTCGACCAGGGCGTCCGGCAGCAGCTCTACGACCTGACCGACCTCGCCCCGTTGCATCAGCCGAAGTCGCTCGCGGCCCTGGATGCCGTCACCGCGCAGCTGCCGGACGTCCCGGCCGTGGCCAGCTTCGACACCGCCTTCCATGCGACCCTGCCGGCCGCCGCCTCGACGTATGCGGTGCCGCGCGAGTGGCGTGAGCGCTACGCGATCCGCCGCTACGGCTTCCACGGTCTGTCCCATGCGTACTGCGCCCGACGGGTCGCCGCCATGATGGAGCGGCCGATCGAGGAGCTCCGCATCGTGACCTGTCACCTCGGCGCCGGGGCGTCCCTCGCCGCCGTGGTCGGCGGCCGCAGCGTCGACACCACGATGGGCTTCACCCCGTTGGAGGGGCTCGTCATGGCGACGCGATCCGGCACCGTCGACCCCGGTCTGGTGCTCTGGCTCGAGGAGCACGAACACCTTTCACCGCACGAGGTCGCGACGGTTCTGGAGGAGCGATCCGGGCTGACCGGTCTGGCCGGAACGGGCGACATGGTCGCCGTCGAGCACGCGGCCGCTTGCGGCGACGCGGACGCTCGGCTCGCCCTGGACGTCTATCTCCATCGGCTGGTCGCCGGCATCGGCGCGATGGCGGCCGCGACCGGCGGTCTCGACGCACTGGCCTTCACCGGAGGGGTCGGCGAGCACTCGACCGTCCTCCGCCGGCGGGTCGGGCAGCGGCTGGCGTTCCTCGGTGTCGCCGTGGACGATCAGCGCAACGGCGACATTCCCGGAGCTGCCGACGGCGAGGCCGACACCGACATCACGGCGTCCGGCTCGCCGACCCGCACGTTCGTCGTCGCGGCCCGCGAGGACCTCCAGCTCGCCGCCGAGGCGCGCCGCGTCATGGGTCAGGCGTGAGAACCCGACGCCGACCATGGGCGGCCCGTCGCGTCCGGAAGCAGTGGGCCGAGCTCGGCACGGTGAGCCCGCATCCCCCGCTGTTCGACCCCGCGATGGTCGCCGACCTCCCTGAACCGGCCCGCCGCTACCTGCTGCACGCCATCGCCCCGGGAACCCCGTTGTGGCAATCGGTGGAGGTCTCGATGGTCGGCTTCATCAAGATCGGGGCCTGGCGACGTTTCACCGCCACGCAGATCGTCGCCCCCGGTCGCGGCTACATCTGGGCCGCGACGGCTCGACTCCTCGGAGTTCCGGTCGTCGGCTACGACCGGCTCAGCGGTGGCACCGGGGAGATGCGCTGGCGACTTCTCGATCTGCTGCCCGTCGTCTCCGCCGAGGGACCGGACATCACCAGAAGTGCCGCCGGCCGGCTCGCGTCGGAGATCGCGCTGATCCCGACCGGCTTCGCCGGAGCGACCTGGACCGGCGGAGAAGACGCGGACACCGCCCTAGCGACCTGGGGCGACGGCGACCAGCAGGAACGCGTCGAGTTGCACCTGGGGCCGGCCGGCGAACTACGCGAGGTGCTCATGCAGCGCTGGGGGAACCCGAGCGACAGCCCCTTCGCGAGGTACCCCTTCGGGGTCACCGTGGCGAGCGAGCGCACCGATGCCGGGGTTACCGTGCCCGCGGACTTCCGAGCCGGATGGTGGTGGGGTACCGAGCGTCAATCGGAGGGGGAGTTCTTCCGAGCCCGGCTCACTGAGGTCACCTTCCGATGAGCAGCGTGCCCTGCCATTCCCCACTCACCGACCCCCTCTCACCGAGCCCTTGTCAACCGGTGACGCGGCACGCAAAGTAGGAATCGGCGTTCCAGACCCTGACGCTCGTCATCGAGATCGACGAGCCCGGGAGTGGTCCACCCATGAGCGAACAGCAGCTCGACCAGCGGTCCGACAGGAATCCGGAGCCGTCACGACCCGGCCGCGCGATCGCGGAGGCCCGTGCCGCACAAGGGCTGACGCTCGATGAGCTGACTGCCGCCACCTGCATCCGTGCCGGCATCCTTCGCCGGATGGAGGCGGACGACTTCGACGCCTGTGGGGGCGACTTCTACGCCCGCGGGCACCTGCGCCTCGTGGGGCAGGCGCTGCACCTGGACGTCCAGTCCCTCATCGACGGGTTCGACCGCGACCATCCCGACGGCGATCTCGTCGACGAGCTGAGCGAGGACCCACCGAGGAGGCGCATCTGGCACCTGTCCACGATCAGAACATTGCACCGGAGGCCGTGAGGCGCTGGGTCCACTGCTTCGCGTGCAGCTGCTGCTTCCGGACTGGGAGGAGTACCTGGCCGTCGCCGTCAACGACCTGCTGCCCTGGGCGGCCCCGTTCCCGATGGTGATCGCGCGGATACGGCTGACGCTCTTCCACCTGGTCCGCGCCGGTGGCAGCGCCCTCAGTCGTCCGGGCTCCGGGCAGATCGACCCGGTCTGACCTGCCGTTGTTCCGGCACCTCGCCCGACGATGTCTCCCGCAGGACGGCACCGTGGGATTCAGCACTGCGAGCGGAAGCTTTGGCGTACCAGCTCGCGTAACGGTTCGCGAGCACGCCCGAGCTCACGCCGTGGGCCACCACGCTGATGCCCACGGTCACCGCGATGACGTCGGCGACCAGGTCGGCGCCCGGAGCGCCCGCTTCCGCGACGAGCAGCCCGAGCACGATGGAGGCGAGCCCACGCGGTCCGAACCACCCGATGTAGCCCACCGTGGGCAGCTTGAGGCCGCTTCGGCTCAGTGCGAGCTGCACGGGCAGCAGCCGGATCACGGTCAGGCTCAGCAGGGCGTAGACGACGACGCGCCACTCGAGGTGTTGGAGCGCCGGACCGAGCAACACGGCACCGAAGACCAGGAAGCTGAGCGCGGTCAGCAGGGTCGCCAACGACTCCGAGAACTCGGCGGTGTGCCGCACGAGGCGCGCTTCCGTCGGTGTCCGACTGCGGATGGCCGCGGCGAAGCTGAGTCCGGCCGCCCAGGCGGCGATGAACCCGCTGCCTTCGACAACGAGCGCGAGGGCGTATCCGAGCAGCGCGACGATCACGACGAACAGCTGCTGCCACGTCTCGTCGATCCACTCCCTGGCACGAGCAGCCAACAGGAATCGGCCACCGAACCCGCCGACGACCACCCCGATGGCTGCGCTCAGCAGCAGCGCACGGATGAAGACATCCACCGGCCCGGCTCCGCCTTCCCCCTCCACGGTCGCCGCGAGCGCGAGGACGAAGAACGGCAGTGCCATCCCGTCGTTCAGCCCGCTCTCGACGTTCAGTCCCTCGCGCACGAGCGCCGGCACTCCGCGGTTGGAGATCGCAGCCAGACCGAGTGCTCCGTCCGTGGGCGCGAGAACGATGCCCACGAGTGCCAGCTCCCAGACGCTGAGGCCGGGCAGCAGCGGCCACGCCAGCAGCCAGCCGAGACCGATGGTCAGCGGGAGTCCGATGGCCAGCAGGCGTAAGGGCAGGAACTCGTCCCGTCGCAACGAGGCGACGCGGACCCGTTGGGCGTCGGTGAACAGCACGAGGACGAGGGTCAGCTCCAGCAGGCCGAGGAGGAGTTCCGGGTCGCGGTCGAGCGTCAGCAGGTCGAGCCCCAGGGGGCCGATCCCGAGTCCCACGCCGACGAAGACCATGGGACCCGACACGGGTGTGGCCGCGAGCCGCTGGCTGACCAGCGCGTAGGCGGCGGTCGGTACCGCGACGGCGACGCCCACCCACGAACTCATCAGTCAGCGCTCCGCGTGGTTGCTCAGCGACGCGTCGCGTCGGCGACGCGTGGTTGCGGAACGAGCTCGATGGGGTCGATGTCGTCGGGCCGCACCACGAGGAGGCCGCCCTGTTCGACCAGCCGAGGCCCGTGCTCGCGCAGGTGATGACCGCACAAGAGCAGGACAGCGGGACCCGTTCGCCTGCTGGTCGGAGCCAGCAGGGCGCGCGCTCTTGCCTGTGCACCGCACCCGTCGCAGCGGTCAACGCTCGTCAGAGCCGGCCAACTTCGCGGCCCGACGTCGACGTCGACATCGACGCCAGTCATCAGGGGGCTGTGCGCGGGATGAGGGTGGAGGGGCTGGACTCAGCGGCGGGTCGGCTGGCAGGAACGACGGGCCGTGGCGCGGACCGCCCCATCCGGCTGTGCTGCAGCGGAACGCTCACGCCCGCTTGCTGCTTCTCGGCGATCGCGCGGGCGACAGCGACCGACGCCCGTAGCTGCTGGCTGACGATCTCGGCCTGAAGGGTCGCCAGGGCCTCCGTCAGCAGCAGGTGCCCCCAGCGATAGGTCCGGGAGGAACTCTCGACGGCCGACGCCGAGGCACCGGGGCCGTAACGGAGCCGGAGCGCCGTCGCGACGAGGACTTGTTCCACCAGCGCGGCCGCGGTGGCCGAAGCGGTGATGACCATCAATCGGTGTCCGTCGATCCTCATGGCAGCAGACCTCTCGCGGCTCAGCCCGGCAGGGGCACGGTGGCACAGGACGTGTGCCTGGCACCAACGTCCGTCAGGTCGACGGGCTCGGCATCACCCGCACCGCATGAATGCGTGCTCGCGCCCCTATCGGGACGGCCGAGCCGATCAGGGCAGCGGTGCACCGAACGCGGCCGGCCGATCGTGGATGAGTCCCTGCACCTTGGCTTGCTCCACCGCTTCACTCCGGGAGCTCACGCCCAACTTGCGGTAGG
>JAVEDQ010000302.1 GCA_030840885.1 Frankiaceae bacterium | reverse complement strand
CCGGCGGGACCAGCGCCACCGCCCGGGTGACGAACGAGTGCACCGGGTTGCCGTCGAGCACCGTCCAGGTCGCCCGCGGGTCCGCGATGCGCGTCGGCGAGTGCGCCTCGAGCACCGTCGACAGCTCGGCCATCCCGGGGCAGACCGCCTTCGGCCCGCCGGAGAACCCGGCGAAGAAGTGCGGCTCGACGAAGCCGGTGACGATGCGGGTCGGGCAATCGAGATAGGCCCGGTCGATGCGGACCGGCACGCCGTCGACGACCCCGACGTCGACGTGCGCTGCGGTATCGGTGCTGTCGTGGTCGTGCACCCGATACCTGTCGACGAGGTCGTCGCCGATGAGGTCGCGCATCTCGGCGTCGGTGGCCTGGCGGTGGGTGCCGGTGGCGCACAGCAGGTGGATGCGCTCGTCGGCCACCCCCCGCTCGGCGAGAACGGCGAGGATCGCCGGCAGCACCGTCCGGGCCGGAAAGGGCCGGGTGAGGTCGGGGAAGACGACGCACACCGGCCCGTCCGGGAGCGATGCTCCCCGTGACTCCGACAGTGCGTCCCGGACCGCGGACCGCACCTCGCCGGCCTGGTCGGCCAGAGCTGGCAGGTCGGTGGGACGCAGCACCGTGGCGCCCGCCGGCAGGTCGACGGCAAGTCCGTCGGTGCCGTAGGCGAGCCGCACCGACTGCGTGCCCGCGACAGCGGTCACCCGGGGACCATCCACGACAGCACCGACGTCGACTGCAGGTAGACCAGCACGCACATGAGGGCGACGAACAGCACGCTCCAGCCGATGACCTTCCGGAAGAGGTCACCCTCCTTGCCCTGCATCCCCACGGCGGCCGCGGCGATGGCGAGGTTCTGCGGGCTGATCATTTTGCCGAGCACACCCCCGGAGGAGTTGGCACCGGCCATCAGCAGCGGACTCAGCCCCGCCTGGTTCGCCGCCGTGATCTGCAGCGCGCCGAACAGCGAGTTCGACGACGTGTCCGAACCGGTGACGGCGACCCCGAGCCAGCCGAGGATCGGCGAGATCAGCGCGAAGGCACCACCGGCCTGTGCCATCCAGGTGCCGAGCGTGCCCGTCTGACCGCTGAGGTTCATCACGTACGCGAGCGCCAGCACCGCCATGACGGTGACGATGGCGGTCGCCAGCTGCTTCAGCGTCGCGCCATAGGCCTTGAGGGCACGCGCTGGCGAGATCCGCAGGACCGGGATCGTCAGCAGACCGGTGATGAGCAGCAGGGTGCCGGACGCGTCGAGCCAGTCGAACTTGAACTTCGTCAGCGTTGACGGCTTGCCGCTACTGGACACCACGTCGAGTCCGGGCCACTGGACGGTCTTCGTCACGCCGGTCAGCGCATCCTTCACCGGACCGATCTGGGCGATGACGAACACGAGGATGATCAGCAGGTAGGGCGCGTAGGCGCGGAACACCTCGGCCGGGGGGTCGTGCTTCTCCGCCTCGGCACCCCGACCGGCACGGGCGACGACGTCGTCCGTGTCATGGGTCGAGCCGGAGGTCGAACCGGGGGCGCCGGCCTCGGAGGCGTTGGCCCCGACCTGGGTCCCGACGCCGGCACTCGCGCCGGACCGTGCTGCGGCACTCTCGTCGGCGCCCAGCCCAGACCGTCCAGACCCCGCAGCAGCACCCGCACCGGCACCCGCACCCGCACCGACGAGTTCCCGGTCCTCCGACCGGTTCTCCCGGTAGGTCATCGTCGGCTTCCATACCCGCAGGAAGGCAACCGTTGCGACGACGCTGACCAGCGCCGCGACGATGTCGGTCAACGGCACGCTGATGTAGTTCGAGGTCGCGAACTGAACGATGCCGAAGGAGAAGCCGCAGATCAGCGTCGCCGGCAGGGTCTGCTTCACCCCACGCGCCCCATCGATGATGAAGACCAGCGCGATCGGGACGAAAACGCCGAGGATGGGCGTCTGGCGACCGACCATCGACCCGAGATCGGACTCGGGGAGGCCGGTCACGGTCGCCAGCGTCGTGATCGGCACGGCCAAAGCACCGAATGCGACGGGCGCCGTGTTGGCCACCAGCGCCACCGTCGCCGCCTTCACGGGGCGGAAGCCCAGGGCGATGAGCATGACGCTGGTGATGGCGACGGGGGTCCCGAAGCCGGCGAGGGCCTCCAGCAGCGCACCGAAGCAGAAGGCGATGATCACGCCCTGGATCCGGGAGTCGTCACTGACCCGCCCGAAGGAACGGCGCAACACGTCGAAGTGTCCGGTGACCACCGTCATGTTGTAGATCCAGAGCGCGTTGATGACGATCCAGAGGATTGGGAAGAACCCGAAGATCGCTCCCTCCGCCCCGGCGCGCAGCGCCTGATCGACCGGCATCGGATAGACGAAGACGGCGACCGCGAGCGCCACCACCAGCGAGATGAGCGACGCGATCCACGCTGGCATCCGGACGACGCCGAGCAGGACGAACAGCACCACCAGCGGCAGCACGGCGAAGATGCAGGACAGCCCGAGCGAGTTGCTGACCGGGTCGAGGACCTGTTGGTACATGGCTCATCGCCCCGCAGCCGACGTAGCGACGCCGAGGTCGGCCGGCGAGAGGCCGCGGATGGAGGCGTCGAGCACCTCGACGGTGTGGGCGAGGTCGATCGAACCGCCCGCCTTGGTGATGGAGCTTGCCGTCTGCATGAGGCACCCCGGGTTTGCGGTGACCAGCAGCTGTGCGCCGGTCGAGAGGACGTTGCGGGCCTTGCGGTCACCGAGCTCGCGGGCGGGCTCGGGGTTGAGGATGTTCCAGATGCCGGCCGAGCCGCAGCAGATGTCCTTCTCGGGAATCTCCCGCAGCTCGACGCCGGGGATGCCGCGGAGCAGCTCCCTCGGCTGGCTCCGGATGCCCTGGGCGTGGCCGAGGTGGCAGGCGTCGTGGTAGGCGATGCTCACCGGCAGCGGATGTCGTGGTGCGACCGGTCCCTTCTCGACGAGGATCTCGGCGACGTCACGCACCCGGGCGGTGAACTCCTTCGCCTTCTCGGCGTAGGCCGGGTCGTCGGCGAGCAGCGCCTCGTACTCCTTCATGCTCGAGCCGCAGCCGGCCGAGTTCACGACGACGTAGTCGACCCCGGCACCGCCGTTGGCGCGGGCGAAGCTGTCGATGAGTCCGCGGGCGAAGCGCTGCGCCTCCTCCTCGCGGCCGTTGTGCATGGAGAGCGCCCCGCAGCAGCCCTGGCCCTGGGGTGCGAGTACCTCGAAGCCCTCCGCGGCGAGGACGCGTGCGGTCGCGGCGTTGACGCCGGGGAAGAACTCACGCTGCACGCAGCCCAGGAGCATGCCGACCGACCCGCGCTGCCTGCCGTGCGCCGGAGTGCGGGCCGGGATGACCACGGGCGCCTCGAGCGGCGGGGCCAGCGACTCCATGGCGGCCAGGGTGGGCGAGAGGCGTTCGAGCAGCCCCCGCTTGCCGACGCCGCCACGCAGCAGCTTGGGCAGCGGGGTCTTCTGGTAGAGCCGCAGCGGTCCGCGCATCAGGTGGAGCCGCTTCGGATACGGGAAGAGGCTGAAGATCGCCGAGCGCAGGGCGCTGTCCTTCTTCGGCCGCTCGAAGCGGCGCTCCACCTGCGCCCGGGTCGACTCGATGAGCTTGTCGTACTGCACCCCGGACGGGCACGCCGTCACGCACGCCATGCACCCGAGGCAGGCGTCGAAGTGCTGCACCATCGACGGCGTCATCGGCTCGCCCTCGAGGCCCGCGCCCATCAGGTAGATGCGACCACGCGGCGAGTCCATCTCCTCGCCCCACAGCACGTAGGTCGGACAGCTCGGCAGGCAGAAGCCGCAGTGGACGCAGTCCCCGACGAGCGCTGCCGCCGGCGGGTTGTGGTCGTCGAAGGCAGGTTCGCCTGCGGGCTTCGGTGCGATCCGGTCCGGCGCCTCGTCGCCTTTCGTAGCCGTGGTGGAGTCGACCGCGCGGTCTGCGACGTGCTCGGACAATTTCGGTCTCCCTCGGAGAAGTTCTGCTAGAGGCCGCCGACGAAGCGGCCGGGGGCGAGCCGGTGAGCGGGGTCGAACTGATCCTTGACGCGACGCATGAGCTCGAGCCCACGCACCGGACCCCAGACGTCGAGGGCGGACTTCACCGCGGCCGGTGCGTCGAGCACGACGACGTCGCCGGACCACCGGGACGACTGCTTGCGCAGCGCCTGGACCGCGGTCGCGACCGCCGCGGGTTCATCGGCCGGCAGCGATGCGTGCAGCAGCCCGACGCCGGCCGAGCCGCGCACGGCGGCGCGACGCGACAGGTCTGCGGTGCACGCGTCCAACGCGTCGAGCAGATGCGGCAACCCGGCGAGTTCGGTGGTGAGGCGCAGGACGACGTCGGTGGCAGCGCCCTCCCGCTCGCCCCACGGCGCGCTGCCCCACCAGTCAGGGGCGGTTTCCCGGTCGGTACCGGCACCGAGCGCGGCGATGAGCGCCTGGGCACGGCCGTCGACGCCGTCGACGATGCCTTCGAGCAGCACCGCGACCTCCCCGCCGCCATCGGCCCGACGGTCGA
>JAVEDQ010000272.1 GCA_030840885.1 Frankiaceae bacterium | reverse complement strand
GTCGGCAACCCGGTGGACGTGGCCCGAGACGCGATCGAGCACGCCCGCCGGCGCCAGTTCGACGTCGTCGTCGTCGACACCGCGGGCCGCCTCGGCGTCGACTCCGAGTTGATGCAGCAGGCCGCGGACATCCGCGACGCCGTCCGCCCCGACGAGACGCTGTTCGTCCTCGACGCCATGATCGGCCAGGACGCCGTCACCACCGCGCAGGCCTTCCAGGAGGGCGTCGGCTTCACCGGCGTCGTGCTCACCAAGCTCGACGGCGACGCCCGTGGTGGCGCCGCCCTGTCGGTCTCGCACCTCACCGGCCGACCCATCTTCTTCGCCTCCACCGGTGAGAAGCTCGAGGACTTCGACGTCTTCCATCCCGAGCGGATGGCCTCCCGCATCCTCGGCATGGGCGACGTGCTCACCCTCATCGAGCAGGCGGAGAAGGCGTTCGACCTCGAGCAGGCCGAGGCGATGGCCGGCAAGCTCACCAGTGGCGACGGCTTCTCGCTCGAGGACTTCCTCGAGCAGCTGCTCGCCGTCCGCCGGATGGGTCCGATCGGCAACCTGCTCGGGATGCTGCCCGGCATGGGCCAGATGAAGGACGCGATCTCGCAGGTCGACGACCGCGACCTCGACCGCATCATGGCGATCATCCGCTCCATGACGCCGGGGGAGCGGACGGACCCGAAGATCCTCAACGCCTCGCGCAAAGCCCGCGTGGCCAAGGGTTCCGGCGTGACCGTCCAGGCCGTGAACCAGCTCCTCGACCGGTTCGAGGACGCCCGCAAGATGATGAAGCAGCTGCCCGGCATGGCCGGGATGGGCGGCGGCGGGGCGCGGGCTGCACGCCGCGCGCAGAAGAAGGGCAAGCAGGGCAAGGGAGCCTCCCGCAAGGGCAACCCGGCCGCCCGCGCGGCAGCAGCGAAGGCGTCGCCGGGCGGGGGCGGAGCTGGAGGCGGCGGCCAGAACCCGTTCGGGCTCCCCACCGGGGCCGACGGGATGCCCGACCTCTCGCAGATCCAGCTCCCGCCGGGCGGCTTCCCGGGTGGTATGCCCGGGACGGGCGTGCCGAAGGGGCCGGTGCCGCGGGGACGTCAGCGCTAGACGCCTTCTGGCATGATGAAGCGCTGAACACAGTGTCGAACACGATGTCGGACGCGGCCCTCTTCCGCCCCGACGTTGATGTCCTTCCGCCGAGCGGCGGCCGCCTGCCCCACAGCGGCCACCCCGGCCCCCGAATTCTCATGAACTGGAGTTGGCGCCGACCGTGGCCACCAAGATCAAGCTGATGCGCCTGGGCAAGATGCGCGCCCCGTACTACCGGATCGTCGTCGCCGACGCCCGCACCAAGCGGGACGGTCGCGTCATCGAGACGATCGGCAAGTACCACCCCAAGGAAGACCCGAGCTTCATCGAGGTCGACACCGACCGTGCGCAGTACTGGCTCGGCGTGGGCGCACAGCCGACCGAGCCCGTCGCCGCCATCCTCCGGGTCACCGGCGACTGGCAGAAGTTCAAGGGTGAGCCGGCTCCGCCGCCCATGAAGGTGGCCGAGCCCAAGCGCGACAAGGTCGAGATCTTCGGCGAGGCCGCCCGTGCCGCCGCCGGACTCAGCGACTCGACCGGTGGCCCTGCCACCCAGCCCCGGAAGAAGAAGTCCGAGCCGGCTGGTGTCACTGGGCCGACGCCGGACGCCCCGGGCAGTGCGCCGGAGCAGCCCGCCGTCGCCACGCCGGCCTCCACGCCGGCCGCGGAGTAGCCGGTGCTCGAGTCGGCTGTCGAGCACCTCGTCCGCGGGATCGTCGACAATCCCGATGACGTCGCCGTCGCCTCGCGCAACGGTCGTCGCGGCCGCACGCTGGAGATCCGGGTCAACCCCGCGGATCTCGGCAAGGTGATCGGCCGCGGTGGCCGCACCGCCCGGGCCTTGCGCACCGTCGTGGCCAGCGTCGGCGGACGGACCGTGCGGGTCGACGTCGTGGACACCGACGAGGTCCGCTGACAGCTGTTGTGAGGGCAGAGCCGGTGGACGCGGAGCCGATCGTTGTCGGCCGGCTCGGTCGGCCGCACGGGCTGCGGGGCGAGTTCCTCGTACACGTGCGCACCGACGTGCCGGAGCGACGCTTCGCCGTGGGCAACGTCCTCCTCTGCAGCGCCGAGGGCTTCCCGACGCTGACCGTTGCCTCGTCCCGGCTGCACAGCGGGCGTTGGGTGGTGCGGTTCGTCGAGGTCGGTGACCGCTCCGCCGCCGACGTGGTCCGTGGGGCGTTGCTGACCATCGACCCCGCGGACGTCGGCTCCGCCCGGGACGACCCCTACGACCCCGACGACGAGGCGTGGTGGGACTTCGAATTGATCGGCCTCGCTGTGGTCACCCTGACCGGCGATGCGGTCGGGACCGTCCGCGACGTGCTGCACCCGCCGGGCGGTGACCTGCTCGCCATCCGGACCGAGGCTGACGACGGGACCGACGGTGAGGTTCTGGTGCCGTTCGTGACCGAGTTCGTGCCCACTGTGGACACCGCAGGTGGGCGCATCGTCATCGACCCGCCCGAGGGCCTGCTCGAGCTCTAGGTGAGCTCGCTGGGCACCGAGATCTCGACGCGGTTCTTGCCGGCTGCCTTGGCCCGGTACATCGCCGCATCGGCCTCCTGCAGGACGTCCTCGGCCGTGGCGGCGCGCACGTCCCGGTCTCGGCCGTGGCTCGAGTAGGCCAGGCCGATGCTGGCGCTGACGGTGTGGTCGACTCCCGCCACCGTGATCGGCAGCCGTAGGGCCTCGGCGATGCGATGCGCGACCTGGCGCGCGACAACGGTGGGCGAGGGCTCGCCGGCGACGCGCTGCGCCGGCAGTTCGACGCCGCCCGTCAGGTTCTCGGGGCCGGTTCGCTTCCAGGGCTCGATGACAACGACGAATTCGTCCCCGCCCACGCGGGCCACGGTGTCCTCGTCCCGCACCGCGTCCTGCAGGCGACGAGCGGACTCGATCAGCACCGCATCGCCGGCGGCGTGGCCGGCGGTGTCGTTGACGTGCTTGAACCCGTCCAGATCGCAGAACAGCACGGCCACCTCCCGCCCGTCGCGTCCCGACCGGGCCAGGGCCGTCGCGAGGCGGTCCATCAGTAACTCGCGGTTCGGCAGGCCGGTCAGGCCGTCGTGCAGTGCCGCGTGGGTGAGCCGGTCCTCGGCCCGTACCAGGTCGCTGATGTCGCGGACGACCCCGAGGACCTCGACGACCCGTCCGGCGGCGTCGCGACGGAACGGGGTGACCCGTCGGTGGAGCCAGTGCCACTGTCCGTCGGTGTGCCGACCGCGGTAGCGGAGCTGGAGCACCTGACCGTCGGCCAGGTCGGCCGAGGCGGCGTTGATCTCGCGCAGCAGCGGCTGGTCGTCGCGGTGGATCAGCGCGAGGGCCGCGTCGCGACCGAGTCCTTCGAGTCGGGCGGTGGACAGGCCCAGGATGTCCTTGCCGGGCGAGCCGTAGATGACCGCGCCCGTGGCCAGGTCCGTGACGAAGGTGTAGTCCGGTGACGCGGCCAGCACGGCGTCGAGGAAGACGCTGGCACGCTGTGCGTCCTGCTTCGCCAGCGTCAGGTCGGTCACGTCCAGCTGGCTGCCGTGCACCATGACGGCACGTCCGGCTGCGTTCAGACTGACCTCGAGGTTCGTCCGCAGGTACCGGACCTCCCCGTCCGGCCGCACGATCCGGTGGTGGTACTCCCGGTGGCCGCCCTCGGCCAGGGCACGCTCCCACTGCTGCTGCACGAGCTCTCTGTCGTCGGAGTGCACGAGCGTGTCCGCCACCACCGCGACGTCGTCGTCCGGCTCCAGGCCCCAGTTGCGGCGGAGCTGGTCGGAGTGGGTGAACGTGTTGGTCGTCGGGTCGAAGGTGAAGCTGCCGAGTTGGCCGAGCCGCTGCGACGCGGTCAGCTTGCGGCGTTCCTCGGCCAGGGCCCGTGAGATCGCCCGCTCTTCGCTGACGTCGGTCAGGGCCGAGACAGCTCCGAGGAGCTCTCCGCCCGGGCCGAGGACCTGACTGCTGTAGGAGATGACCTCGCGGTGCGGGCCGCCCGCCGGGCCCAGCAGCAGCTCCACCGAGCCGACCTGCTCACCCTGCAGCGCCCGGACCAGCGGATAGCCATCCACCGGAACCCGGTGGCGGTCACTGTCCAGCACGTCCATGAGCGGTGCGGCTGCCGCAGGGGCGGAGGCATCGGCATCGGCGTCGAGCCCGAGGATCCTGCGTGCGGCGCTGTTGCGCAGCCAACCGCTGCCGTCGGCGGCGCAGGAGATGATGCCGACCCCCACGGTTTCGAGCAGGGCGTCGGTGAAGCTCTGCCGCCGCGCGAGTTCGACGTGCGCCTCGGCCAATTCGGCGAGGGCGCGTTCGAGCGCGAGCCGCTGTTCGGCCGCCGCGTTCGAACGGGTCACGCTCCGGCATCGACACGCCTCCGCGATCTCTTCAGTTCTCCTGGAAGATGTGACCGAACGGCTCGGCAGTCATCGAGCAGGTCCAGGGAAGGAGGTCGACGTCCGGTGCGCATCGACATCGTCAGCATCTTCGTCGACTACTTCGCGCCACTCGACCTGAGCCTGCTCGGCAAGGCCCGCGCGGGCGGCCTGATCGACGTGCACCTGCACGATCTGCGGACCTGGACCGACGACGTGCACCGCACGGTCGACGACTCGCCCTACGGCGGCGGGCCGGGCATGGTCATGCGGGCGGAACCGTGGTGGGCCGCGCTGGAAGCGGTCACCGGCGAGCCGGGCCCCGCGGCGCGGCCCCGCATCGTCGTGCCGACGCCCTCGGGCCGGCGCTTCGACCAGAAGCTGGCCACCGAACTCGCGGCCGAACCCTGGCTCGTGTTCTGCTGCGGCCGCTACGAGGGCATCGACGCCCGGGTGATCGAGGCCTGGGCCGACGACGAGGTCTCGCTCGGGGACTACGTGCTCGCCGGTGGCGAGGTCGCGACGCTGGTCATGGTGGAGGCCGTCACCCGGCTGCTGCCCGGCGTGCTCGGCAACGCCGAGTCCGCCCGTGACGACTCGTTCTCGGGGCCCGGTGAGCAGCTGCTCGAACCGCCGGTCTACACCCGTCCGCCGGAGATCGCGGGTCGGTCGGTGCCGCCGGTGCTGCTGTCGGGCGACCACGGCGCGATCGCGCGCTGGCGGGACGAGCAGTCGCGGCTGCGCACGGCGGAGCGTCGGCCCGACCTGCTGGCCTGAGGTGCTGGCCTGAGCGCGCGTCGCCGTCTGTCTTCGCTCACCCGATCTGTGTGGCAGAGTGGACAGCTGGCACAGCCGGATCTCTCTGGCCGCCGTTCCACTGCGCCCCCAGAGCGGCTTCTGCCGCCTCGGGCCCCGCCTGATGCTTTGCGAGGAAGCCGACTCATGCACACCCTGGATGATCTCGACGCGTTGTCGATCCGCAGCGATGTGCCGGACTTCCGCGCCGGAGACACCCTCAAGGTGCACGTGCGCGTCATCGAGGGCACCCGGCAGCGTGTGCAGGTGTTCCAGGGCGTCGTCATCCGTCGCCAGGGCGGCGGCATCCGCGAGACCTTCACCGTCCGCAAGGTCAGCTTCGGCGTCGGCGTGGAGCGCACGTTCCCGGTGCACACCCCGGTCATCGACCACATCGAGGTCGTGACCCGCGGTGCCGTCCGCCGCGCCAAGCTCTACTACCTCCGCGAGCTGCGCGGCAAGAAGGCCAGGATCAAGGAGAAGCGCGACC
>JAVEDQ010000259.1 GCA_030840885.1 Frankiaceae bacterium | reverse complement strand
TTGCCGAGCAGCAGCCGGTTGACTTTCACCTCCGGGATGGAGCCACCTGTGAAGCCGACGACGATCAGGCGGCCGTTCTCGCGCAGCGAGCGCAGGCTGTCGGTGAAGCGATCGCCGCCGACCGGGTCGAGCACGATGTCCACACCGCCGCCCGAGCGCTCCTTGACCTCGTCCTTCCAGCTGTCTGACAGCAACACGACCTGGTCGGCGCCCGCGTGCTCGGCCACGCGTGCCTTGGCCTCGGAGGAGACGAGCGCGATCGTGCGCGCGCCCAGGCCCTTGGCGACCTGCAGCGCGGCCGTGCCGACGCCGCCGGCGGCGCCGTGCACGAGCACCGTCTCGCCCGACCGCAGCGCACCGCGGCGGACGAGCGCGAAGTGCATCGTCAGGTAGTTCATGGCGAGCCCGGCGCCGGCCTCGAACGACACCGACTCGGGTAGCGGGAACACCGCCTGCGGCATGGCGATGGCCGTCTCGGCGAAGCCGCCGAGGCCGGGGAAGCCGACCACCCGGTCGCCGGCCGTGAAGCCGGAACCCTCGGGCGCGGAGCGGACTACGCCCGCGACCTCGGAGCCGGGCACGAACGGCCGCGGCGGCTTGAGCTGGTACTGCCCGCGGCTCTGCAGAGCCTCCGGGAAGGTCACCCCGGCGGCGTGCACGTCGATCAGGACCATGCCGTCGCCGGACGGCTCGTCGATGTCGACGAGCTCGAGGGCGGACGGTCCGTCGAGCGAACTGATGTGCACGGCACGCACGGGGGTGACCTCCGGAGGCTTGGTGGGGTGAGCTCGGACGCTAGTTGACGCCGCCGGCGGGCTGCGGCATGGCCTCGCCGGTCGGAGCCGACGCGGCGCCCGAACCGTTCGAACCCGAGCCGTTACGCGACGGCCGGCCGACGACGTCGCCGATGGCCTGGCGGGCGATCGAGCGCAGGTGCACCTCGTCCGGTCCGTCGGCCAGGCGCAGGGTGCGCGCGTGTGCCCACATCGAGGCGAGCGGGGTGTCCTGACAGACGCCCATGCCCCCGTGCACCTGCACCGCGCGGTCGATGACGTTGAGCGCGGCGCGGGGGGCGGCGACCTTGATGGCCGCGACCTCGGTGCGGGCGCCCTTCGGACCGACCTGGTCGATGAGCCAGGCGGTCTTCAGCGTGAGCAGACGGGCCTGCTCGATCTCGAGCCGGGACTCGGCGATCTGCTGCTGCACGACGCCCTGGGCGACGAGCTCCTTGCCGAAGGCGGTCCGCGACGACGCCCGCTTGATCATGAGTTCGAGGGCGCGCTCCGCCATGCCGAGCATGCGCATGCAGTGGTGGATGCGGCCGGGGCCGAGGCGGGCCTGGGCGATCATGAAGCCGTCGCCCTCGTTGGCGATGAGGTTCGAGGCCGGCACGCGGACGTTGTCGAACCGCACCTCGCAGTGCGACTCGCGGTCGACGTAGCCGTAGACGGTCAGGTTGCGGACCACCGTCACGCCGGGCGTGTCCTTGGGCACGAGCACCATCGACTGCTGCTTGTACGTCGAGGCGTCCGGGTCGGTCTTGCCCATGAGGATGAAGATCGCGGTGCGCGGGCGACCGGCGCCGGAGGTCCACCACTTGCGGCCGTTGATGACGTACTCGTCACCCTCGCGCGTGATGCTGGTCTGGATGTTGGAGGCGTCCGAGGAGGCGACGTCGGGCTCGGTCATCGCGAACGCGGACCGGATCTCGCCGTCGAGCAGCGGCCGCAGCCAACGCTCCTTCTGCTCCTGGGTGCCGAACAGGTGCAGTACCTCCATGTTGCCGGTGTCCGGCGCCGCACAGTTGATCGCCTCGGGCGCGAGTTCGATGCTGCGGCCGGTCTCCTCGGCGAGCGTCGCGTAGTCCCCGACGTTCAGCGGGTGGCCCTCACCCGGGAGGAACAGGTTCCATAAGCCACGCTTGCGCGCCTCGGCCTTGATCTCCTCGAGGAAGGGCGGGTCCTCGTGCGGCCCGTGGGAGGTGTCGTTCCGCCAGGCGTCGTACTCCTCCTCACGCGGGTAGATGTGCTCGGCCATGAAGCTGCGCAGCTTGTCGAGGTACTCCTGCGCGTTGGGGCTGAGGGCGAAGTCCATGAAATGCCTTCCGGGTTCGGTGGTGCGGTCAGGCGGCGAAAGTCAGGCTCGCGATCTTCTCGCGGCTCTGCGCGAGGTCGCCGTAGGAGGCAGCGAGGCGCTTGGCCCGCTTGAAGAAGAAGTGGGAGTCGTGCTCCCACGTGAAGCCGATTCCGCCGTGGTACTGGATCATCGCCGACGTCGTCTGCTTCGCGACGTCGCTGGCCTTGGCCTTCGCGACGGCGGCAGCGAGCTCGACGTCCTCCCTACCGGTGTCGATGGCGAACGCCGCGTAGAGAACCGCGTGCTCGGCCATCGTCACGCCCACGTGCAGGTCGGCCATCGAGTGCTTGAGCGCCTGGAACGAGCCGACCGGCTTGCCGAACTGCACCCGCTCCTTGTCGTAGGCGACGGTGCGGGTGAGCGCTTCGCGGGAAGTGCCCACCAGGTCGGCGGCGGCCAGCACGGCGGCCCGGCGGTGCAGGTCGGCGACGGACGCGGCGTCCGCACCGGGCAGTGGCTCGACGGTCACACCCGAGAGGTCGACGGCGGCGAGGCGCGTCGTGTAGTCGTACTGCTTCGTCGGGGTGCGGGCGGCACCCGCGAGCTCGGCCAGGCCGAGACCGCCGTCCTCGGTGGCGACGACGAGCAGGTCGGCGACGGCGCCGTACTCGACACGACGCAGCCCGCCCGCCGCGGGCGGCTCGAGCGAGACGGTGCCGACCACCTCGCCGGCGGCGAGCTTGGGCAGCCAGGCCGCCTGCTGCTCAGCGGAACCGGCCAGCCGGATCGCCTCGGTGGCGAGCACGGTCGG
>JAVEDQ010000067.1 GCA_030840885.1 Frankiaceae bacterium | reverse complement strand
ACCCCGGGGCTCAAGCGGGGTGTCTACAAGACGCTGGCGTTGCCGCCCGCCCCCTTCGCGATCGGGTTCAAGCTCTTCTACAAGGCGGACACCCCCACCATGAGCCCGGCGCAGGCGATGGCCCTGCAACCGCGTCCGGACCTCATCACCTACCAGTAGCCGCCGACCCCGGACGACCTGGGTCTGGGGGATAGGCCCTCTACAACGCCTTCATCATCTGCGGCAGGGCCCAGTGCAGATCGCTCTGCCAGTAGCCCCAGCTGTGCGTTCCGCCGGCGTAGAAGTTGTCGGTGTGCGCGACGCCTGCTTTCTGCAGCTGCGCGAGCAGGGCGGCGTGCTGCTGGAAGAGGTAGTTCTCCTCGACGCCGGACTGCTCCTTGGGCTGGTCGGGCTTGCCGGTGCCGCAGGCGAGGAACAGCCTGGTGCGCTTCAGGTTCGCGGCCAGCTGGGTCGGGTTGTGCGCGGCCCACGTGCTGGAGTTCTTCACCTGGTCGCCCCACGCCCGCTTCATGTTCGCGTCCATCCCGGAGACCGGCGTCAGGTACTGGTTGTCGACGAGCCCGGAGAAGCTGGCGGTCGCGCGGAACAGTCCCGGATGACGAGCGGAGTACGACAGGGCGCCGAAACCGCCCATCGAGAGTCCGGCGATGGCGTTGTGGCCGCGGGCCGTCCGGTAGTGGCTGTCGATGTAGGGCAGCACCGCGTTGATGTGCCAGCGCTCGAATTGGTAGGTGCGGTCGGCCCAGTCGGAGTACCAGCCGGCGGTGGCGTTGGTGCCGCCGTCCGGCATCACGAAGATGGCTTGGAACTGTGACGAGTAGGCGGTGACGTCAGAGTTCGTCGACCACTCGGTGAAGTTCCCGCCGCGTCCGTTGAGCAGGTAGACCACCGGGTAGCGCTTCGTGCTTCTCGCGTCTCGGGGATTGCGCTATCCCGTCCACAGCTCCGTCGACCGGGCCGATCGTGGTCGCCCGACGCTCCTAACGTCCGCCCACGGGATCGAGCGGAGGAGCTGTCATGGGATCAGCGGGTGCACATCGGAAACGGCCATTGACGAGCTGGTGGCGTTGGGCCTGCGGCACGGCGGTGCTGCTCGCTGTGTGGTCGGTCGCCGCGCCTCCGGCGGCAGTGGCGTCGCCGGCGACGATGTCGGCTGCGGCAGGGCGCTACGTCGCGCTCGGCGACTCGTACGCCTCCGGCGAGGGAATCGAACCGTTCCTGCCCGGCACCAACGAGGCGCAGCCGCAGAACCGGTGCCACCGCTCGTCGCTCGCCTACAGCCAACTGCTCGGCGACGCGGCCGGCGTGCCGGCGGTCCGGGAGTTCTGGGCCTGCAGCGGCGCCCGCATCGGAAACTTCTTCCCGGGCCAGGGGCAGTGGGCGACGCCGGCCAGCTCGAGCACCTGAATGCGGATACGCAGCTGGTCACGCTTTCGGTCGGCGGCAACGACCTGCAGTTCGCGACGGTGCTCGGCAGCTGCTTCACCATGCGCTCCTGCCAGGGCAAGCTGGCGCCGATCGCACGCCTGCTGCTGGACCACACCGAGGGACGGCTGCGCGACCTCTACCGCGAGGTGCTGGCCCGGGCGCCGCAGGCCCGTGTGGTCGTCGTCGGCTACCCGCGGTTCGTGGCCGCGGTGCCGTCACCGCTGTGCGGGCTGCTGGGGCTCGACGTCGGAGAAGCCCGGTGGCTCGTCGCCGAGGTCGAGCAGTTCGACGCCGTCACCCGGCGCATCGTCGACGGCCTGGCCGACCCGCGGCTGCGCTACGTCAGCACCCTGGACGCGTTCGCGGGTGGGGAGGCGTGCAGCGCGAGCAGCCGGTTCGTGGCCGGGATCGTCCCGCGCCACCCGGTGTACAGCTTCCATCCGACGCGCGAGGGGCAGGCGGTGCTCGCGGCCCGCGTGGTCGCTGCGCTCGGTTCCGCGTGAGCAGAGGGAGTGCTCAGCTCCGGAGCCGCAGGCGGGCAGTCGAGCACTGGCAGCGTTGCGGGACGACGAGCGGTGATCGCCGACGTGGACTCGTCCGCGCTGGTGAAGCTCGTCATCGAGCAGGCCGAGACCGAAGCCCTCCGAGCCACGCTCCCTCGCTTCCAGGCGCTGGTGAGCAGCGAGCTCGCCCTCGTCGAGGTCGCCCGTGCCAGTCGGCGCGTGCACGGAGACCGGAGCTCTCGGACCATCGCCGACGTATTCCGAGCTGTCAGCCTTCTCCGCCTCGACCGCCCCGTAGTGGACAGCGCGGGGATGCAGGCACCCACCGAGCTGCGGACGCTCGACGCGCTGCAACTGTCGGTCGCGAGCCCGCGATGACGAAGCGTGCTGTCGGGCCGGGCGGGTACGCGACCGGTCGTGAGAGCGATCGCCTTCGACCACTTCGGCGGACCTGAGGTCCTCGGCATCCAGGACCTGCCCGACCCCGAGGTCGGTCCCGACTACGTGCTGGTCGAGGTGACCGCGGCCGGCGTCAACCCGGTCGACACCAAGGTCCGCCAGGGTGCGCTGGCCGGTGCGTTCCCGACGGCGTTCCCGTGCATCCCCGGTTGGGACGTCTCCGGCACCGTGGTGTCCGCCGGACCGGCGGCCGACAGTTTCGCCGAGGGCGACCAGGTCGTCGGCTACGTCCGGAAGGACTCGATCGGCGCCGGCACGAGCGCCGAACTCGTCGCCTGCCATCTCCGCCACCTCGCCCCCGTGCCGGCCGGCGTCGACCTGGTCGCGGCCGCCGGTCTGCCGCTGGTCGGGCTCACCGCGATGCAGGCGCTGGCCAAGCTCGACCTGCAGGCGGGCGAGACGCTGCTGGTGCTCAACGCCTCGGGCGGGGTCGGGACGATCGCGGTGCAGCTCGCGGCCGCCCGCGGCGTCACCGTCCTCGGGGTGAACAGCGCCCGCAACGACGCCTACGTGCGGGAGCTCGGTGCGGAGGCGACCATCGACTACTCCGCGGGATCGCTACCGGATCAGCTCCGGCGGCACCGGCCCGATGGCGTCGACGCGGTCGTCGACTTCGTCGGTGGCGACGGGCTCGCCGCCGCGCCACAGCTGCTGCGCTCCGGTGCCGAGGGGCGGTTCTGCTCGATCGTCGACCCCGGGGTGCTCGAGCAGGGCGGCCGCTACGCCTTCGTCCGGCCGGACTCCGCCCAGCTCACCGAACTCGTCGGGATGGTCGGCGACGGCCGGCTGCGGCTCGAAGTGGAGGACGTGATGCCCATGGAGCGTGCCGGCGAGGCGCATGAACGCGTCGAGAGCCACCGGACCCGCGGGAAGATCGTGCTGACCGTCTGACCACGTTTCAGCGACAGACGACGGGCTTCTCCGGCAGTCCGAGAAATCGCAGTACCGCGGCAGTCTCCTGCTGCAACGCAGGCTCGACATCAGGTGCGAGCGGCTCCAGGGCTGTCACCGTCACCCCACCGCCGGCCAGGCCCCAGGTGCCGACCGCCCGCCCGTCGACGAGGACGAACGGTCGGAAGATGCCGTTGTCGGTGACGAGGTTGGTGTGCGGACCGATGA
>JAVEDQ010000248.1 GCA_030840885.1 Frankiaceae bacterium | reverse complement strand
CCGCGAACCGGTCGGCGGCCTTCACGTGCACCAGCTCGACGTCGGTGGAGGCGACGAAGTCGGTCTCGACCTGCTCGGCCTCACCCTTGCGCAGCAGCCCGTGGTCGACGAAGACGCAGCTGAGCTTGTCGCCGATGGCGCGGGAGACCAGCGCCGCCGCCACGGCGGAGTCGACACCACCCGAGAGGCCGCAGATCGCCCGCTTGCCACCGATCTGGCGGCGGATGGCGGCGACCTGGTCGTCGACGATGTTGAGCATGGTCCAGTTCGGGCGGCACCCCGCCGCGCGCAGGAAGCGGCGCAGCACCTCGAGCCCCTGCTCACTGTGCACGACCTCGGGGTGGAACTGCACCCCGTAGAGCCCGCGGGCGGTGTCCTCGAAGCCGGCGACCGGGGTGGTCTCGGTCGAAGCGGTCACGACGAAGCCGTCGGGGGCCTCGACGACCGAGTCGCCGTGACTCATCCACACCAGCTGGGCGACCGGGAGCTCGGCGAACAGCACCCCCGGGTCGGCGACCTGCAGCCGCGTGGAGCCGTATTCGGCCTGACCGGTCTTCGCGACCGTCCCGCCGAGGGCCGACGCCATCACCTGGTGGCCATAGCAGATACCGAACGTCGGCACGCCCGCGGTGAACAGCGACGCGTCGATGCCGGGAGCACCGGGCGAGTACACCGACTTCGGCCCGCCGGAGAGGATGATCGCCTTCGGCCGCTTCGCCAGCATCTGCTCGACCGGCATCGACCACGGGACGATCTCGGAGTAGACGTGGCACTCGCGCACCCGGCGGGCGATCAGCTGGGCGTACTGCGCGCCGAAGTCGACAACCAGGACGACGTCCTGGTGGTGTTCCGCTCCACCGTCCGCACGGTCGTCGGGTCGAGCGCCGGACCGGAGCTCCGGGGCGTCCTGCGGCGGGGCGGGGTCCATGCCCCGACTTTACGACCGAGCTGCTCAGAGCTGGTGGGTCAGGGTGCGACCGGCTCGGGACGACGCTCGGTCCCGCTCGTACCGTCCTGGCTGGCAGCCGGGAGCGGCTGACCGGGCAACGACGGTGCCAGTGCCGACGCCGGTGCCGGTGCCTTCGCCGGAGTTGCCGGAGCCGCGCTCCGCACCATGGGCATCGGCAGCAGCAACGCGCCGGGTGCGCCGGAGGGCACCACCGGCTCTTGCGGGGCGACCGGTGCCAGGCGCTGGTAGGCGGCGTCCAGCGCCGGGCGCGTGTCGGCCTCACCCTTGTTCGGCCAGAACGACATCGCGCGCTCCGCCATGGCGGTGATGGTCAGCGACGGGTTGACGCCGAGGTTCGCGGTGACGGAGCTTCCGTCGACGATGTGCAGACCTGGGTAGCCGTAGGCGCGGTGGTAGGGGTCGATCACGCCGGTGGCGGCAGAGTCGCCGATCGTGGCGCCGCCGATGATGTGCGCGGTCATCGGCACGTTCAGCAGTGCCTCGCCCCAGGTGCCGCCGGGGTAGCCGCCGATCTTCTCGGCAATGCGGCGCGTGACCTGGTTGCCGACCGGGATCCACGTCGGGTTCGGCTCGCCAGTGTCGACGGCGCTGCGCAGCTCGCCGAACTTCCGCGAGAACGGGCGCTTCTTGCGCGAGACCTTGATCGAGTTGTCCAGCGTCTGCATGACCAGCACGATGATCGTCCGCTCCGACCAGCGGCGGACCGACAGCGAGCGCAGGAACATGATCGGGTGCAGCAGCACCTGGAGCAGGAACTTCAGCTGCCGCGGCATGCGGCCGTCGTCGTCGGTCATCAGCGTCGACATCAGACCCATGGCGTTGTCGCCCTTGCCGTAGCGGACCGGCTCGATGTGGGTGTCGTCGGAGGGGTGGAACGACGAGGTGATGGCGATGCCGCGGGAGTAGTCGACGTCGGTGGTGCGGGCCTGGGCGCCGAGGATGGCCTCGGAGTTGGTGCGGGTGCGGCTCCCGAGCCGGTCGGACAGGCGAGGCAGGCTTCCCTCGTCCTTCAGCCGGTGCAGCAGCTTCTGCGAGCCGAGCGCGCCGGCACTGACGACCACGTGCTCAGCGGTGAAGGTCCGGGTGACCTTCTTCTTGCCGGGCTCGGCGGTGGCGACGGCGTAGCCCGGGCTCGTCCCGGCGGACCCGTTTGAGCTAGTCCCGGGACCCAGCGGCCGGACGTCGCGCACCTCGGTCTCCGGGTGCACGGCCGCCCCCGCCTTCTCGGCGAGATACAGGTAGTTCTTGTCGAGGCGGTTCTTCGCGTTGAACCGGCAGCCGGTCATGCAGGCGCCGCACTCGGTGCAGCCGCTGCGCTCCGGACCGGCACCGCCGAAGTAGGGGTCCTCGGCCTTCTTGCCGGCCTCGCCGAAGTAGACGCCGACCGGCGTCTTGTGGAAGGTGTGGCCACGGCCCATCTCCTCGGCGATCTCCCGCATCACGCCGTCGGCCGCGGTCTCCAGCGGGTTCTCGACCACGCCGAGCATCCGCTTCGCCTGGTCGTAGTGCGGCGCGAGCTCGCTGCGCCAGTCGGTGATGTGGCCCCACTGCTTGTCCGTATAGAACGGCGGCAGCGGCTCGTAGAGCGTGTTGGCGTAGACCAGCGACCCGCCGCCTACCCCAGCTCCCGAGACGATGACGACGTCGGATAGCAGGTCCACCCGCTGGATGCCGCGCAGGCCCGCCTTCGGGTTCCAGACGTAGTTCTTCAGGTCCCAGCTGGTCTTGGGCAGCGTCTCGTCGGTCCAGCGCCGCCCGGCTTCGAGCACACCGACGCGGTAGCCCTTCTCGGTCAGTCGCAGCGCCGTGACGCTGCCGCCGAACCCGCTGCCGATGACCAGCACGTCGTAGTCGAAAGCCATGTCGGCATTGTGCCGTACTCGCTGACACCCCGTCAGTAAGGCGTAGCAACAGGTCGTTGAGCTGTTTCGGGTGTGGCGTGCCCAGGTTGGCGGCCTGGTCGTCCTTGCCGGTCCAGGTCGGGGTACGGGCGGTTGCCGTCAGCGTTGCCGTCACGGTGGCTGACTCGGTGGGTCGGGAGGTCCGTCGCGCCCTCGGTCGACTTTTCGCTGCTGGCGTCGACC
>JAVEDQ010000212.1 GCA_030840885.1 Frankiaceae bacterium | reverse complement strand
GCCGGCACCGACGGCGTGGTGAACGGGGTCGACGAGTCGCTCGCCGAGTCGTTCCCGGCCAGTGACTCGCCCGCGGTCGGTGCGCAGCCGGAGCCGGTCGAGGCCGGGCATGCCGGCCGGCACGTGGCGCCGCCGGCGACCGGCCGAGCAACCCGCAGCTGGTCACCCTGGACGACGGCTCGAAGTTCGAGATCGACCACGGCGCCGTCGTGATCGCCGCCATCACCAGCTGCACCAACACCTCGAACCCGCAGGTCATGATCGGCGCGGCCCTGCTGGCCAAGAACGCCGTCGAGAAGGGCCTGACCCGCAAGCCGTGGGTGAAGACCACCCTGGCCCCGGGCAGCAAGGTCGTCACCGACTACTACGACAAGTCCGGCCTCACGCCGTACCTGGAGAAGCTCGGCTTCAACCTGGTCGGCTACGGCTGCACCACCTGCATCGGCAACTCCGGTCCGCTGCAGCCCGAGATCAGCGAGGCCATCGATGCGGGCGACCTCGCCGCCGTCTCGGTGCTCTCCGGCAACCGCAACTTCGAGGGCCGGATCAACCCGGACGTGAAGATGAACTACCTGGCCTCGCCGCCGCTGGTGGTCGCCTACGCCCTCGCCGGGACGATGGACCTCAACCTGGTCGACGACCCGCTGGGCACCGACTCCGACGGCAACGACGTCTACCTGACCGACCTCTGGCCGAGTGAGAAGGAGATCGCCGACACGATCGGCCAGGCGATCCAGTCGGACATGTTCAGCAAGGACTACGCCGACGTCTTCGCCGGCGACGAGCGCTGGCAGGGCCTCGAGCTCGGCGACTCCGGCAAGGACGCGTTCTCCTGGGCCGACGACTCGACCTACGTCCGCAAGCCCCCGTACTTCGACGGCATGGAGCGCGAACCGGCCACTGTGACCGACATCGAGGGCGCCCGTGTGCTGGCGATGCTCGGTGACAGCGTCACCACCGACCACATCTCCCCGGCCGGTGCCATCAAGAAGGACTCACCGGCAGGCCGCTACCTCGGCGAGAACGGGGTCGAGGCGAAGGAGTTCAACTCCTACGGCTCGCGGCGTGGCAACCACGAGGTCATGATCCGGGGCACGTTCGCCAACATCCGGCTGCGCAACCAGCTCGCGCCCGGCACCGAGGGCGGGGTCACCCGCCACCTGCCGGACGGTGAGGAGATGGCGATCTACGACGCCTCCTCCAAGTACGCCGAGGAAGGCGTACCGCTGGTCGTGCTGGCCGGCAAGGAGTACGGCTCCGGGTCGTCACGCGACTGGGCGGCCAAGGGCACCCGGTTGCTCGGCGTCCGTGCCGTGCTCGCGCAGTCCTACGAGCGGATCCACCGGTCGAACCTGATCGGCATGGGCGTGCTGCCTCTGCAGTTCGCCGACGGCGAGTCCGTCGAGTCGCTGGGGCTGACCGGCGAGGAGACCTTCACCATCCGCGGTCTGGGCGACGTCTCGGAGAGCACCGACACGCTCACCGTCGAGGCGGACGACAAGAGCTTCGAGGCGAAGGTCCGGATCGACACCCCAGGTGAGGCGGCGTACTTCCGGCACGGCGGCATCCTGCCGTACGTGCTCCGGTCGCTGCTGAGCAGCTGAGTACCGAGCCCGATCTCGAGGCGGTGTCTCTCGAAGATCAGCTCCTCGGGATCGCGCTCGACCTCGCGCGCGAAGCCGGCGACCTGCTGCTGAAGGGTCGCGAGGGTGAGGTGACCGCCGCGGCCACCAAGTCGTCGCCGACCGACGTCGTCACCGCCATGGACGCCGCGGCGGAGGAGCTCATCGGTCGCCGGCTCGGCGAGCGGCGGCCCGACGACGGGCTGCTCGCCGAGGAGGGCTCCGACCGGCGCGGCAGCAGCGGCATCCGATGGGTGGTCGACCCGCTCGACGGCACCGTCAACTACCTGTACCGGATCACCCACTGGTGCGTCTCGATTGCCGCCGAGGACGCCGCCGGCCCGCTCGTCGGGGTCGTCCACGCCCCGGTGCTCGGCAAGACCTGGACGGCCATCCGCGGGCGCGGGGCCTACCGCGACGGCCGTCGGCTGCAGTGCTCGGAGCAGGCGGACCTCGCGCAGGCGATGTGCGCGACCGGCTTCGGCTACGAGGCGGCCCAGCGGGCCACCCAGGCGCAGGTGCTGACGCGCGTCCTGCCGCAGGTCCGCGACGTGCGGCGCTTCGGCTCGGCGGCGATCGACCTGTGCCACGTCGCCGAGGCCGTCGTCGACGTCTACTACGAGCGAGGGCTCAACCCCTGGGACCTCGCCGCGGGCGGCCTGATCGCGCAGGAGGCCGGCGTGCAGATCGGCGGCCTCGATGGGGCGAGCGCGGGCGTGGACCTCGTCATCGCCGCACCACCGCAGCTGTGGGGTCCGCTCACGGACATCCTCGACGGTGACCCCAGGCCCGACCGGGACTGACCGAGCCCGGGCGTGATTGCCCGCCGTTGTTCAACCGGCCTCGCGCGATGCCGATGTGAGTGGCGTGAGCTACCGGGTGCTGGTCGCCGCGCCCGCGGGGCCGGCGACGACGACGCTGTGCACCGCACTGCGCGGCGCGCGCCCGCAGTGGCAGGTCCTGACCGCCTCCGCCCGCACCTCAGCCATGGCGGTCTGCGGTGC
This sequence comes from Frankiaceae bacterium, assembly GCA_030840885.1. Classification (GTDB taxonomy): domain Bacteria; phylum Actinomycetota; class Actinomycetes; order Frankiales; family Frankiaceae; genus JAVEDQ01. Next base: position 1,487 of record JAVEDQ010000212.1, on the reverse strand, counting down.
GCTCTCACTGGACGCCGTGGTCGTCGACACCGGGCTCGGTGAGGACGGGACGGCACTGCTCGACGACCTCGCGGCCGAGTGCCCGCGCGTCGGGCGCGTCGCTCTTACAGGCGCCCCCCTGGCGTCCGCGCACCGGACCCTGCCGCGCAACCCGCCGCCCTACCCGCTCGCCATGGCGATCCAGGCCGCGGTGGACGCCGCCGGGGACGACGACGTCGACCCGGTCACCGCCCTCATCGCCAACGTCGACGACCTGCCGTCCAGCCCCGCCACGTGGACCCGGCTCCGGACGCTGCTCGCCGACCCCGACGTGGACATCCGCAAGCTGTCGGAGGCGATCAGCCGCGACGTCGGCACCACCGCCCGCGTGATGAAGCTGGTCAACAGCGCTTTCCTCGGGCTGCGCCGCCAGGTCACCGACGTGCGCGAGGCGATCACCGTGCTCGGCCTGCGCACGATCTCCGCGGTGGTGCTCTCGGCCGAGGTGATGGCCGCCTTCGACAAGCTACGGGCGGTGCCCGGCCTGGACGCCGACGCCCTGTCCTCCCATGGCCTGGCTACCGGCGTCGTCGCCCGGGCGCTGCTCGGGGACCGGAACATGGCCGACGACGCCTTCATCTCCGGGCTGCTGCAGGACGTCGGGCAGCTGGCGCTGGCGTCGGCCGCACCGGATGCCTTCCGCCACTGCCTGGCCGAGGCCGCCTGGCGCAACCTGCCGTTGCACGAGGTGGAGCGGGAGATCCTGGGCTGCGACCACGCCCAGACCGGCGCCGCCCTACTCGTGCTGTGGCAGATGCCCGAGCCGGTGGTGACGGCCGTCGCCGCGACGCACACCCCGCTCACCGACTCGTTGGATACCCCTCTCGGGGTCGCCGCGACCGTGCGGCTAGCGCACTGCCTGACCAGCACGCGGTGGTCCAGCTGGCGCGACCCGGGGGAGCGAGGCGAACTCGTCGAGCTCGCCGCGGAGAGCGAGTGGGTGCTGGGCCGTAGCGGGCTCGAGGACAAGCTCGACGCCGTCGGGCTCGTCCTCGCCGGCGAGCTCGCCGGGTCCGCAGCGGCGCTCCGCGCCTAAGCCGTCAGCCACGCCCATAGCGCAACCGGATGATGCGGACCACCAGGTCGGTCATCCGCTTCGGCCGCTCGAACGACGTCAGGTTCAGCGGGCTCGCCCACCGCTGCCGCGTGATGGCCTTGGCGCGGGTGAACTCGCGGAGCCCGTCGGGGCCGTGGATGCGCCCGAACCCCGATTCACCGATGCCGCCGAAGGGCAGTTCCGGCACGCTCGCGAAGGTGATGACCGAGTTGACCGACGTCATCCCGGTCCGCAGCCGCCGCGCGATCTCCATGCCCCGCGACGCCGAGAAGACCGACGAGGCCAGCCCGTAGCCGGTGGCGTTGGCCTTGTCGACCGCGTCGTCGATGGAAGCCACCTTGGTGACCGTCAGCGTGGGGCCGAACGTCTCCTGCGTGATGGCCTCGGCGTC
>JAVEDQ010000326.1 GCA_030840885.1 Frankiaceae bacterium | reverse complement strand
TCGACGAGGTGATCGGGCAGCGTGCGCTGCTGGGTGAAGGCGGTCCGCTGCGACGCCTCGCCGAACAGGGCGCGACGCAGTCGGTGATGCTGGTCGGGCCGCCGGGGGCCGGCAAGACGACCATCGCGCACCTACTGGCCAAGGGGCAGCGGTTCCGCGAGCTCTCGGCCGTCAGCGCCGGGGTCAAGGACGTCCGGGCGATCATCGAAGAGGCCCGGCAGGCGCGTTCCGGGCTCGGCGAGCGGACCGTGCTGTTCCTCGACGAGGTCCATCGCTTCTCGAAGGCGCAGCAGGATGTCCTGCTCCCGGCCGTCGAGAACGGCTGGCTGACCCTCATCGCGGCGACGACGGAGAACCCGTTCTTCTCGATCGTCAGCCCGTTGCTGTCCCGCTCGCTCCTGCTGCGGCTCGAGCCGCTGACCGACGACGACATCCGGGCCGTGGTGCGCCGCGCGCTGGCCGATCCCCGTGGCTTCGGCGGCAAGCTGACCCTGACCGAGGAGGCCGAGCAGCACCTCGTCACCGTCGCAGGCGGCGACGCGCGGCGGGCGCTGACGGCGCTCGAGGCACCCGGCGTCACCGAGGGCGAGCTCGACCTGACGACCCTGGAACGGGCCGTCGACCGGGCCGCCGTCCGCTATGACCGGGACGGCGACCAGCACTACGACGTCATCAGCGCGTTCATCAAGTCGATGCGCGGCGGCGACGTCGACGCGGCACTGCACTACCTGGCCCGGATGCTCGAGGCGGGGGAGGACGCGCGCTTCATCGCGCGTCGCATCGTCATCCTCGCTTCCGAGGACATCGGGATGGCCGACCCGAGTTCGCTGCAGGTCGCGGTGGCGGCCGCGTCCGCGCTGGAGCTGGTGGGGCTGCCCGAGGCGCAGCTCAACCTGGCTCAGGCCGTCATCCACTGCTCGCTCGCGCCGAAGTCCAACGCCGTCATCGCCGCCCTCGGACGTGCTCGTGCTGACGTGCAGGCCGGTCGCACCGGGCAGGTGCCGCCCCACCTGCGCGACGCGCACTACCCGGGCGCGAAGCAGCTGCAGCACGGCCGTGGCTACCGCTACCCGCACGACTTCCCGGGCGGCGTCGTCGCGCAGCAGTACGCGCCGGACACCGTGGCGGGGCGGATCTACTACGAGCCGAGCGGCCAGGAGCCCCGGATCGCGGCGCGTCTCGAGTACCTGCGGGAGGTGCTCGGAACGTTCACCGGACCGGCGACCCCGGAAGAGTGGCGGCCCCGATGCAAGCCGGAGAAACCGGCCGCGACGTCCGAGTGATTCAGGCCGCGGCGCGCTGCCGGAGGGTGTCCAGCGCCCGGTCCGCATGCTTGTTCATGTTGATCTCGCTGGCGGTGGCCGACAGGATCTTGCGGTCGGTGTCGACGACGAACGTCGCCCGCGCATTGGGCAGGAAGCCGAGGCGCTGGACGCCGAACGCCCGGGCCACCGTCCTGTCCCGGTCGGACAGCAGGGGGAAGCCGAAGCCGTGGGCCTCGGAGAACTTCGACTGCTTGTCGACGGCATCGCGACTGACGCCGACGACGCTCGCGCCCACCGCCGTGAACTCGGCCGCGAGGTCGCGGAAGTGGCAGGCCTCCGCGGTGCATCCGGACGTGAACGCGGCGGGGTAGAAGAAGACGACGACCGGGCCGTCGGCGAGCAGCTCGGTGAGCGTCGTCTGCCGTCCGGTCTCGGTCACGGACGTGAACTCGGGGACGATGTCTCCCGCTTTGAGGCTCATCCTGTAAGCCTCTCCTCCTGTCGGCCGTCGAAGCCACGGTCCTCCTCACAGCCCGCGATTGCGTCGTGTCCCGCCTGCTGAGCGGCGCAGGCGGGGACGGGGGTGCCGGTAGTGTCGCCACGGTCCAATCGGTGGACACGCGGCTCCGGCACCAGACCGGGGCTCGGGGCGACGGAAGGCGGACACGGATGTCGGCGGGAGCGGTTGCAGGACTGATCGCGGCCGGGGCGTTCCTCGTCCTCGCCCTGTTCGCGAGCTGGGCGCTGCTCAAGCTCGCCAAGATCTTCGACGAGGTCGCCGACCGGGTGCGCCAGACCGACCGCGCCATCGACGAGGGCACCGACCGGGTCCGCCAGGCCGGCACGACGGTCGACGAGGTGAACTCGGCGCTGTCGAAGGTCAACGTCGAGCTCGCGCGCGTCGACGCCATCACCGCCAACGTCCAGTCGATGACCGGCAATCTCAGCGCCCTCACCAGCGTGTTCGCCGCGACCCTGGGTGGTCCCGTCATCAAGGTCGCCGCCTTCAGCTACGGCGTCCGCAAGGCCTCGGCCGCCCGGGCGCGCGGTGAGGTCGAGTCCCGCGTCAAGGCCGAACTGAGAAGCCAAAACAGGGGTAACCAGCGTCGCGGCCGGGCTCGCGCATGACCCGCCGCGTCTTCTACCTCGCCTTCGGCGCCACCGTCGGCATCCTGGCGGTCCGCCGCGTCAGCGCCGCCGCCGAGCAGTGGCAGCCGGACAACATCGTGCACCGGTTGACCATCGCCTTCGAGGACTTCCTCGCCGACGTCCGCGAGAGCATGAGCGAACGCGAGGAGGAACTGCGCACGTCCCTCGGGCTCGACGGCTCCCACGACGTGGTTGACGCGCCGTCGCTGTGACGGCAACGCAGTGAACCGGCGACGCGGTAAAGGCTGTTCTCCGAGCGCCGCGCCCGCACTCCACTGCGCGTAACGCCACCGCAACCGGCAGACTCGACCGCGTGCACCCCCCAGACCGCCGCCTGGACCGCTGAAGGTTAGATGCAGACCGCAGAGATCCGCCGTCGCTTCCTCGCCCACTTCGAGGCGCGGGGCCACACCGTCGTCCCGAGCGCGAGCCTGGTCGCCGACGACCCCACGCTGCTGCTGGTCAACGCCGGCATGGTGCCCTTCAAGCCCTACTTCCTAGGTGACCTGCTGGCGCCCTACCCGCGGGCGACGAGCGTGCAGAAGGTCGTCCGCACCGTCGACATCGAGAACGTCGGCCGCACCGCCCGGCACGCGTCGTTCTTCCAGATGTGCGGCAACTTCTCCTTCGGCGACTACTTCAAGGCCGGTGCCATCCCGCTGGCCTGGGAGCTGCTGACAACTTCTGTCGACGACGGTGGCTTCGGGTTCGCGCCCGAGTCGCTGTGGGCCACCGTCTACCTCGACGACGACGAGGCCTTCGAGCTCTGGAAGCAGCACCTCCCCGAGGGGCGCATCCAGCGTCGCGGCATGGAGGACAACTACTGGTCGATGGGCGTGCCCGGCCCGTGCGGCCCGTGCAGCGAGATCTACTACGACCGTGGGCCGGAGTACGGCGCCGAAGGCGGACCGATCGCCGACGAGGACCGCTACCTCGAGGTCTGGAACCTCGTGTTCATGCAGTACGAGCGCGGGCCGGTGCCGCCCGGCGGCGGGCCGTACGACTACCCGATCCTGCGCGACCTGCCGTCGCAGAACATCGACACCGGCATGGGCCTCGAGCGGATGGCGACGATCCTGCAGGGCGTCGACAGCCTGTACGAGATCGACATCAGCCGTCCCGTGCTCGACCGTGCGGCGGAGCTGACCGGAACCTGCTACGGCGTCGACGAGGCGACCGACGTCCGGCTGCGGGTGGTCGCCGACCACACCCGCACCGCCGCGATGCTCGTCGCCGACGGCGTGACGCCGTCCAACGAGGGCCGCGGCTACGTGCTGCGCCGCCTGCTGCGCCGCGCCGTGTCCAGCCTGCGTGTACTCGGCGCGCGGCAGCCGGTGGTTCCCGAGCTGCTCACCGTCATCCGCCGGGTGATGGGCCCGATCTATCCGGAGCTCAACGCCGAGGTCGTGGGCTCGATCCTGGCCGGTGAGGAGGAGTCGTTCCTCCGCACGCTGACCCGCGGGCTGAACCTGTTCGACGGCGCCGTGGCCGACGTCCGGGGCCGCGGCAGCGTGACGCTGCCCGGCGACCAGGCGTTCGAGCTGCACGACACGTTCGGCTTCCCGATCGACCTGACCCTCGAGCTCGCGCGCGAGCAGGGCCTCACCGTCGACGAGGACGGCTTCCGCCGCCTCATGCAGCAGCAGCGCGACGCGGCGAAGTCCGACCGGGCCGGCAAGACGATCGGCAACGTCGACCTCTCTGCCTACCGCCCGGTGCTCGAGCGATCCGGCGCGACGACGTTCACCGGCTACACCGAGCTCGCCCGCGAGTCGGTCGCCACCGCCCTGCTCGACCTGCGGAACGGCACGATGCTGCCGGCCGCCGGCGAAGGCGACGAGGTCGGCCTCGTGCTCGACACCACCCCCTTCTACGCCGAGGCCGGCGGGCAGGAAGCCGACACCGGCGCAGTCTCCTTCGACGGCGGCGAGGCTCGCGTGCTCGACGTGCAGCGCCCCGTGCCCGACCTCGTGGTCCACCGCGTCCGCGTCCTGTCCGGCGAACTGAAGGCCGGGGACGCTGTGCACGCGACGGTCGACGTCAGCCGCCGCCGAGCGGTCAGCCGCGCCCACACCGCCACCCACCTGGTGCACCGCGCGTTCCGCGGCGCGCTGGGGGAGACGGCGACGCAGGCCGGTTCGCTCAACGCCCCGGGCCGGCTCCGCTTCGACTTCCACGCCCCGCAGGGCGTGCCGGCATCAGTCCTCCGGGACGTCGAGGACGAGGTCAACGAGGTTGCGCTCCGCGACCTCGAGGTCAGCGCCTTCGTCACCACCCTCGACGAGGCCCGTTCGCTCGGCGCGACGGCGCTGTTCGGCGAGAAGTACGGCAACGCCGTCCGGGTCGTCGACGTCGGCGACCGCGATGCGCCCTACGCCCGCGAGCTCTGCGGCGGAACGCACGTCGGCCGCTCCGCGCAGCTCGGCGCGGTGACGCTGCTGTCGGAATCGTCGTCGGCCGCCGGCGTCCGCCGCGTCGAGGCACTCGTCGGCATCGACGCCTTCCGCTTCCTGGCCCGCGAGCACGTGCTGCTCGGCCAGGTCGCCTCCGCAGTGAAGGCGACCCAGGCCGAAGAGGTGCCCGAACGGGTCGCTGATGTCGTTGCCCGGCTGCGCGAGGCCGAGCGGTCACTCGAACGCCTCCGCGGCGAGGCGGTGCTCGCCAACGCCGGTGGGCTGGTCGACGGCGCCCAGGACGTGAACGGCATCGCCGTCGTCGCGACCGAGGCACCGGCGGGGACGGCGGCGGCCGACGTACGCAAGCTCGCGCTCGACATCCGGGGCCGCATGATGGACCGCCCGGCGGTCGTCGCGGTGCTGGCCCGCGCCGAGGGCAGCGTGCCGGTCGTCGTGGCGACCACCGAAGGTGCCCGCGATCGCGGGATCCGGGCCGGTGACCTGGTGAAGGTGGCAGCTGCCGCCGTCGGTGGCCGGGGCGGCGGGAAGCCGGATCTCGCCCAGGGCGGGGGCAGCGATCCCGACGGCATCCCGGCAGCGCTGGCTGCCGTCAGGGACGCGGTCGCCGGCGGGGCTCGGTGAGCGCGGCGGTGTCCGCGGCGACCGGCGTCCGCGTGGCGCTCGACGTGGGCACCGTTCGGATCGGCGTCGCCGCAAGCGACCCGCACGGGTTGCTCGCCACCCCGGTGGGTGCGGTGAAGCGCGGGACGGGCGATCTCGACCAGGTCGCCGCGCTGGTCCTCGAGCGCGAGGCGGTCGAGGTCGTCGTCGGACTGCCGACGACGCTGGCGGGTCGGGCCGGACCGTCGGTCACGATGGCCACCGACTTCGCTGCCGAGCTCGCCGCCCGCATCGAGCCCGTACCAGTGCGTTTCGTCGACGAACGGCTCACCTCGGTCATCGCAGAACGGACTCTCCGGGCCACCGGCCCGCGCCGCTCAGCCAAGGCCGGCGCCCGCGACCGTGCCTCCGGGCGCGTCGACGCCATGGCCGCGGCCGGAATTCTGCAGACTTACCTGGACGCGTTGCCACGAAAGGAAGATTCGTGACCGAACCGCTCCTGCCCATGAGCGAGCAGCCGCCGCTGGGGGACCGCCCGCCGCGACGGCCGGCGCGCCCCCCGCGTCGTCGCATGCGAGCCGGCCGCCTGCTCATCGCCATCACCGCGCTCGCCGTCGTGATGGTGCTGGTGATCGTCGGCGCCGGCGCGGTGCTCAATCGGCTCGGTGGCGGCAACGCCCCCGACTTCAAGGGACAGGGCACCGACGCCGTCGTGGTGCAGGTGCCCGAGGGCGCGACGGCGACGAAGATCGGCCGGGTCCTGCAGGACGCCGGGGTGGTCAAGTCCTCGGCTGCGTTCACCAGTGCCGCCTCGAAGGAGGACGCGAAGGCACGCGGCCTGCAACCCGGTTACTACCGGCTGAAGAAGCAGATGAGCGGCTCGGCGGCCTTCACGCTGCTGCTCGACCCGGCGGCGCGGGCGGAGTCGAAGTTCACCTTCCCCGAGGGCCTGTCGGTGCGGCAGGCGTTGCCCATCATCAGCAAGGGCACCGGCATACCGGTCGAACAGCTCGACGCGGCAGCGAAGCAGACCGCCGCGCTCGACCTGCCCTATGGCGCGAAGTCCGTCGAGGGCTTCCTGTTCCCGGCCACGTACACGGCGGCACCGGACGCCACCCCGGTCCAGATCCTCAAGATGATGGTCGACCGGTTCAAGCAGGAGGCCGACAAGATCGGCCTGACGGCCGGGGCGCAGAAGCACGGCATCACGCCGCTGCAGCTCGTGACGCTGGCGTCGATCGTCGAGCGGGAGGTGCGCAACGACCGGGCCAAGGCCGCGACGGTGCTCTACAACCGGCTGAAGGACAAGGCGAACTTCCCGACACTCGGCCTGGACTCGACGGTCCGCTACGCCCTCGGCGACTTCCCTGGGGCGCTGTCCAACGCCCAGCTGAACGTCGACTCGCCCTACAACACCCGCAAGAACCCCGGCATCCCGCCGGGCGCGATCGGCAACCCCGGCAACGAGGCCCTGGCCGCGATGATCAACCCGGAGCCGGGAACGTGGGTCTACTTCCTGAGCCTGCCGAAGGAGGACAAGACCTACTACGCCACCACCACCGCCGAGTTCGACGCACTGCGCGCCAAGCTCGCCCAGCAAGGTGGTTCCGGCGGCTACTGACGGACGCCCGGACGCCGGGGGAGCAGCACCGAGGTGGGCCGGGGTGCTCGGTTCGCCGATCGCCCACTCGCTCTCCCCGGTGCTGCACCGGGCCGCGTACGCCGAGCTCGGCCTGCAGCACTGGAGCTACACCGCCTTCGAGTGCCCGTCGGACGCTCTCGCCGACCGGCTCGCCAACGCCCGCATCGCCTCGGGCTTCGGCGGCTACTCGCTGACGATGCCGTTGAAGCTGACCGCCCTCCCGCTGGTCGACGACCTCGAGCCGTTGGCCCGCACCGTCGGCGCCGTCAACACCGTGGTCCCCTTGGACGGCCGGCTCGTCGGCTGCAACACCGACGTCGGCGGCATGGTCAGCGCCCTGCACGCGGCCGGCATCGCTGACGTGCGGGCACCGACGGTGCTGGGCGGCGGCGGCTCGGCGCGGGCGGCGCTCGCCGCGCTGGCCGTGCTCGGGGCGGACAAGGTCCGCGTGCTGATGCGCGAGCCCGCCAAGGCTGCTCCGCTACGGCAGATCGCCGACGCCGTCGGGGTCACGCTCGTGGTCGAGCCGTGGGGCCGGCCCGAGGACACCGACCTCATCGTCTCGACGGTCCCGGCGGGAGCAGCCGACCCGTTGGCGGAGCTGCTCGACCACTTTGCGTGGCCGGGCTCGGCAGCGCTGTTCGACATCCTGTACCACCCGTGGCCGACGCCATTGGCGGGCGTCGCGCAACGGGCGGGGGTCGTCGTCGTCGGAGGACTCGACCTGCTCGCGGCCCAGGCGGTCGGCCAGGTCGAGCTGATGACCGGACACGTGGTCGACGTCGAGGTGTTGCTTTCAGCGGGGAGACGAGCACTCGCGGCAAGCTGACCGAGCGCGGCTGGCGGTTCGATCAGTGCGAGTGGCCGGCCTGCGGATATCCCCCCTGCGAGTGACCCCCATGCGAATCACCACCATGCGAATGACGGGATATAGGTAAGCGCACAACCCGGACACGGACGGAGCCTCAACGCCGACGTAGGCGAACCCGGACACAGGACCCACGACCCGCCGGACCGACGCTGCTGACCGGACCTCGGCGGCAGCGCGTTGCAAGTGTGGTGCGAACCGCGGCCGACCTGGTTCGGCGTGTGCCAGAGGCCGACCCTCCGATGTGTCGGTAAACGGTGCCGGACGGTCTACAAGATCGCCTACTCCAACGGCAAGATCTACGTTGGACAGGACAGAACCGACACGCTCAATCTATTTCGGCAGCGCCGACAGCCGGCTCATCGAGAAGGACTTCAGCCGTGAACAGCGCATGGACTTCACAGTTCGTAAGGAGGTGCTGTGGGAGTCGGAGTCGGCTTCCCAGGCTGAAGAAGTGACCACCGTTCGAGGTTGCGTTCATTCGTGAGCTGCGATCAATTGACCCCGCTAACGGCTACAACCCATGGCCTCCGTGATGTCGCACTGGAGTGTGTCAAGGATCCCGGACAGGTCCTCGGGTTGTTGATCATGCTGCGGTAGGTAGCTGCTGGTGGTCGGCGAGGGCCCGGGCAGGGGTGCGGTAGCCGAGGGTGGAATGCAGCCGCTGCCGGTTGTAAAAGACTTCGATGTATTCGGCGACGGCGAAACGGGCCCGCGCTCTGGTAGGAAACTTCTCGCGGTAGAACATCTCGTTCTTCAGGGTGGCGAAGAACGATTCGGCGGCGGCGTTGTCCCAGCAGACTCCGGTCCGGCCGACGGACAGTCGGATGGCCCGACTGGTGCAGTAGGTCTCGAATTCGGCCGACGTGTATTGCGTTCCACGGTCGCTGTGAAAGACGGCGTCGGGCTTGAGGTGGTCACCGAGTCGGGCCATCTCAAGGGCGTCGACGATCAGGCTGGTGCGCACGTGGTCGGCGAGCTGCCAGCCCACCACCATCCGGGTGGCCAGGTCGATGACGGTGGCGAGGTAGAGCCAGCCCTCGCCGGTCCGCAGGTAGGTGATGTCGCCGACGAGCCGCTCACCGGGGGTCTCGGCCGTGAACTCCCGCTCGATCAGGTCGGGCCGGCGCCACGCCTGCCCGCCGTTGATGGTGGTGACCTTGTAGGCCCTGGGCTGGCAGGCCCGCAGGTCCAGCTCACGCATGAGGTCGGCGACCAGCCCGACGCTGCAGGCCGTCCCCGCCTGATACAGCGCTGCGGCGACCCGACGGCAGCCGTAGGTGGCTCGGGAGTCGTCGAACACCCGGCTGATCTGCTCCCGCAGCTGTTCGCGCCGAGCCTCGGTCGCGGTCGTCGTGGCGACCTGGTCGCGCCAGGCGTAGAACGACGACCGAGGCACGGCCAACAGCCTGCACATCCACGCAATGCGATAGGTGGCCTTCTCCGCCTCGATCAGCGCGCAGCGTTCAGCTACGGCTGCGTCCGGGCGAAGAAGGCCGCTGCTTTTTTCAGGAACTCGTTCTCCATCCGCAGCCGGCGGATCTCGTCTTCCATTTCCTTCACGCGGGCACGCTCCACCGGGGTCTCGGACGGCTCGGACTCGGGATGGTCCTTTCGCCAGGCCTGCACCCAATTACCAAGGGTGCCGTCGTGGATCCCGAGGTCGCGGGCGACCTCAGCCACGGACTTGCCGGTCTCCAAGACCATCTGCACGGCCTCAGCCTTGAACTGCGGGCTGAACCGTCGGCGCTGCTCTGGCACGGGGCGATCCTCTCAGGGAGGAGGCCTTGTCCAAGATCCTTGGTACACCCCACACAATTAGTACGCTCGCGTTGCCTGGGGTTGCCGGGCCGACGGAGTCGGACTCGATGTACGTAGGTGGGCAACCGAAGCGTTGGTCTTTATCCCGGGGACGTTTGTTTGGGCGCTGGCTCGGCTGGTGGGTGGCCGCCGCTGCTGGGTAGCCGGATTTCGATTCGATTCGCTGTCGAAAGACCTCGACCTCCTGCTTCACCCGTTCTACGGCCCTCCTGCTTCGCCCGTTTCTCAACCTCCCGCTTTGCCCGTTTTCCTGCGTGGCAGCTGTCATCCGGCCTGCAGGTAACCCGGATTGGGCAGCTCTCCTCTCGACTGGAGGATCCGCAGCTGCTCGGCGGTGCGCTGACCGGGCCTTGCCCGGCGTGCCTCGCGAAGCTCCCGATTCGCGTTTTGGTACCGGCGGGTCGACGCCTGGGTGGCGGACCATCCCAATCCGAACCTACGCTCAAACTCCTTTGTCTCCTCGAGGTTCGGGAACCCGGACCGGCGGGAGTACTCGTCCAGCGCAGCCTGCCTGGTATTGCGCGTCGCGGCCTCGGCGCCGACCTTCTGCCCGTAGCGCTCGGCCCGTGCGGCCAGCCGTCCGGCCAGAATCATGTC